>NZ_LEKS01000005.1:0-242788 GCF_001027725.1 Flavobacterium sp. ABG | reverse complement strand
CTTTATAATATTCCATTCGAGATGGAATATAAAAAGGAAAAAGAAAAACTTGGAACAAAAATTTATTGAAATATTTGAAATAGAAAATATTGATAAATAAAAACACAGCCACCAACAGCCGTTACGAGAGATTTGGGACTAGACTGAATTTAAAGATGGTTTTGTACTTGGAAAATTTTGCATAATGGAAAAAACTCGCATCTTTAATGCCAAAGCTCTTGTGTGTAAATAGAAAAAAGCTCCAGATGTCTCTGAAGCTTTTCTAGTAGAAGGAAATCTTGAAAAATCTAACGGATTTATTAAAGATTATCACAGTATTTTATTGAGTGCACCTTAAACTGATTCATTTTTTTTTAAAATTAATATTTTGAAACAAGAAGCAAATTAATCTTCAAAAATTCCTTGTCCATTAATTATTTCTTGAATTTCAAGTATACTACTAATTTTGAAATTTCGAATTTTCCCAACTCTTAGTAGGCAATTTGTTTTCAATACTACTTCAACATTTTGATCTTCAAAAATTGTTTTAGGTAAAGTATTATCAGGGATTATTTCCCCTGGTAAATTAATAAATACACTTCCATTGTCATTATAATTATAATTGACAAAGTAATGATCTCCATCAGAAATCCAAGAATTTAAATTTTTGTATAAATCCTTGAATTTTTTAAAATCTTTTATGTAAATAAATAGATCAATAATTTTTATTATCCTAGTTGTGATGTTATGATAAGTGTCTTTGTATCGGATATAGTAATAACCATTAACGGTAAATTTACAATCGAAGGTTTTTAATTTATAACCACGTGAATTGTAATCTGGAAATTTCTTTCCAAATATTTCAGTTTCAGTCTTTACGCAAAAATTATCATTAATTGTTATTGCAGATTTCTTTTGTGCCACATAATCAAAATAATTCATTTGATAGAAATAATGTTTAAATAGTATAGCTTTTGAGAGACCCAAAGTTTTTGATATTTTTGTAGGACTACCTTCTAATATAAAAGAACTATTTAGTGGTAATATTGGCAAGTTGAAGTAAGAGTTTTTCTCAACTGATTCTACTACATCTGATAGTAAATCTTTGTCAGGAAATAAATCTTGAGTATTTCGAACTTCATACAAAGTTTCACTTGGAAGATAAAATTCTGAAAAACTTTTTGAATTGGAATTATACCATTTACACTTTAATTCGATTATAGGCAATCCAGATTTTTCAGAAAATTTATTTTTTTCATCTGAAAATTTAAAACCAATTATTGTCATAATTGGCGGCAAAAACTCTAGATGATTAGTTTCCATTAATTCACCATTATCTTTTGTTCGATTAACTTTTACCTTATTTAACTCTATATCTACGCTCCTTAAAACAACTTTTTTATTAATGTAAAATTGTTTAATTAAATTTTCATAATTCTTACTGGTAAGTTCCTTGTTTTTATCCTCTAGCTGTTGTTTAAAGTTAATCTCAAAAAGAAATTTCTGATCTATTATAGAGAAAAAGATTCTGTTTACAAGATTGCTATTGATCCACTTTTCTGTGAATTTTCCCTCTTTTGAATTATAGTAAATGCAGTTTAGTTGTTGTCCAATATCTATTCCTGACTCCTTGTCAAATGATTTTTCTTTGATTTCTTTAACTACTAAAACAGGCGAGGAGTAATCAGAATATGCGGTAATTTTAATATTTGTTAGTTTGCTGATATAAGGATGTGTTTTGAAAACGATAAGTTCTCCTTGCTTGAATTCTGACATAATTTCTTTTTGGTTAAAATAGATGTCGAATATATGAATTTTAATGTTAAATTTGAAAAGAATCTGCGTGATGAGTGAAATTACAGCTGTGTGGATCGCAAAACAGAATTTATTCTGTTTTACTATTATACAACAAGGTATATTAGGAAATGAGATTTAACAAATCTTGGGCTAAAGTCTATAACAAGACCTCCCTTTAGAAGAAGAACTAGAAGTTCGATTAATAGTACAGTTGGCTCATCCGTCATAAGCGAGACAAGCAAATTTAGGCATTTAATTATATATTTCATAAGTATTCTAATATATTTAATCACATAACCAATGACTCAGTAATTGGGTACCGATCCGACTCATTCAATGAGGTCATGTAATTTTTTAAACGCTATTGCTGATCGCAGATTCTTTTTTAATCTTAATTATGGACAAACCTAGCTGGCTCAAAGAAAAAGGATATTTACACTTATCTCCATCCTTAGAATTAGGAAATAACTGGTCTAAAACTGTAAAAAAAATTAAGGATAAGAAATACATAGAAACTTATGCATTTTATCCATTAATACACACAATTATTTCTGATCGAAAATTTAAAAAAGGAAATTTAAAAAAATTTACTACAGATAAAAGGAGTCACACACATTACAGAAGTAAAACGTTGCATCCAGTAAGAAACTCAAAAGATAGACCATTACATTATGCCAGTCATATGGACGCATTGATTTACGGTTATTATGCTGATATTTTAAGAGAGAAATATGAGAGTTTATTGAAGAAAGAACCTCTACAGGATGAAGCAGTTATTGCTTATCGAAAAATTGAAACTTTTAGAGGTTCAGAAACTGGTAAATCAAATATTCATTTTGCGAAAGAATGTTTTGCAGAAATTAAAAATAGAACACAAAACAATAAAGAAGTTTCTGTACTAGCAATTGATTTAAAAAGTTTTTTTTCCACTTTAGATCATAAGATTTTAAAAAAACAATGGGGTAAAGTTTTAAATCAAACTAATGATATTCCTAAAGATCATTATAGAGTATATAAAGCTTGTACTAATTTTAAATATGTACTTTTAGATGATTTGCGTGTTGAAAAAAATAAGAATGGAAAAAAAGCTCCTTATAATGAAAGTAAATTAGCAAATATCCGTAAGACAAAAGGTTTTAGATGTTTTTTTGATTCTAATGATGATTTTAGAACTTATATAAAAGAGGGTAAATTGTCTATTTATTCAAATCCATTTTCTAAAAAACTAGAAAACGGAAAAACTGTTAAAAATGGTATACCACAAGGATTGCCAATTAGTGCGATACTAGCCAATCTTTATCTTTTTGATTTTGATTTAGATATTGTTAATCGCTGGGTTAAGCCCCATAATGTTTACTATAGAAGATATTCAGATGATATATTTATTGTATGTGATAAGAGTTTATGTGATGAAATTGAAAAAGATATAAGTAACCTAATCAAAAAATATGAAATTAAGATAAGTACAGAAAAAACTGAAAAATTTGTATTCAAAAATGTTCATAATAATAATAATAATAATAATAATAATAATAATAATAATAATACAAGGTTAGAGTGCTTCAGAATTAGAGATGATTCTCTAGAAGTTGCTTCTGCAATGACATATTTAGGTTTTGAGTTCAGAGGTTATCATACAGGAATAAAATCTACAAATCTAGCGAAGTACTACAGGAAGATAATTTCTACTGTTAAAAGGAAAAGTAAGAGGGTTTTAAAGTTGATGGAAGAAAATCCCAATACTAAGAAAACTATTTTTAAAAATCAACTTAGAAAAATTTATAATCTTCCAGTAAAGTTTACAGACGGGGACTTAACAGAAAAGAAAATAAATAGAAAAATGAGATATAATCTTGTTTTGAATGATAGAGGATTTTATGAATTTAAATTTAGCATAAGAAACAATAAAAAGCAAGCTAATTATCATAGTTATATAAAACGTTGTTGCAGTGAATTTCAGACAAATTCTTTTCAAAAGCAGATTAATAAAAGTAAAAATATTGCTTATTCAGCTATACATAAATATTTAAATGAAAACAGTAATTAAATATAAGTCACTTAGAATCGATCGAAAAAAAGTGATATGTAATTTCTTTAGCTTTTTTACAATTTCTACTGTATTAATACTTCAGGGGTTTTAAATATAATTACCTGAAAAATGGTTTTATAAGAGTTAAAACAGCATTAGTTTAATAGACACTAGCTCATTAAAACAGTTCTGGATTTGAACAAATAATATCAAAATAGAAAAGAGACTTGAAAAGTCTCTTTTTACAGTTAATATATTTTTGTAAATTGATTATTTAGTAATTAATCTTTCAAGCCTCATCATCATCTCATCTTTCTCTTTCAACATACGCTCGTACAATGCAATTTTTTCATCATATAATTGAACAATTTTGTCAATTGTATTAAATGTACAATTATCGTTCTTTTGATAACCAATTGCACCGTTGTCAAAACTATTAGAAATAATATTTATAGCCTGCTCTTCATCAAAATTCTGAAAAGCTTCAATAGGAATTTTTAATACCGCTGAAATTTGTTTCAACAGATTATCTTCAATTACATCTTTTTGCTCCAGCATAGAAATTTTCTTTTGGTTCCAGTCTTCGCCCAGATCATAAGCCAATGCTTCCTGTTTTATGTTAAGCATTTCTCTAAAACGTTTTACGTTTCTTCCCTGATGTATTTTCTGTTCCATAACGAATATCTATTTTTCTAAAAGCTCAAAGATAAAGCCATTTGGATTAAAAAATCCTGAATTTCAAAGATAAAAAAATATCCCGTAAAACATCCTTTTTGTCAGATATCGAATAACATTAATATACTTTCGTTATCATTTCATCTATAGGCAAACGAACTTTTTTCGTAGTTGCCATATAGTCTTTTTCCAAATCACGGTACCCTAAAGCAAGGATAACTGCGGAATGCAGTCCTTTCTCTGGTAAACCCAAAACTTCATCGATAAGAGAAGCATTAAATCCTTCGATAGGAGTGGCATCCACTTTCAATTCTGCCGCAGCAATAAGTGCTGTTCCTAATGCAATATAGGCCTGTTTGGCAGCCCAAAGTACTTTTTGCTCTGTGTTAATAGCGCTAAAATAGGAATGCAATCCATTTCTAAATCCTGATAAGGCACCAGCTTCAAGACCTCTTTGTTTTTCTGTCATTGCCATGTAATCGTCAATGTAAGTCGGAGTCACGTCATTAAATGCAGCAAAAACCAACAAGTGAGAGCAGGAGCTAATCTGTCCATTATACGAGTCAGCACCTAATTTTTTTTGGATTTCCGGGTTGCTTACAACAAAAATGCGGTAAGACTGCAGACCGCAAGAAGATGCTGAAAGATTTATAGCTTCTAATATCTGATCAACCTTTTCTTCTGTTACTTTAAGGGCGCTGTAAGCTTTTGCGGCGTAACGCCATTTTAAATTTTCTATCAAATTCATTACAATATCTATCTTAAGTTTTGTCAAAGATAAATTATATTGTTTTCTTTTTCTAGTCTTGAGTTGCTGTAGGAAATTTCAAATCAGTCATATCCTGGTTCCCTAAAGAATAATTATCTGTTTTCCTTCATTATTATATTTACATAAAGATTAATAATCTTCAAAAGTACACTGAAAAAGAATTATTATCTGAATTTTTGGTTTATATAAAATATTAAATCTTTTATTTTCAATTTTGCAGGGTAAAAAAACTAAAAGTTGTCATCAGATGAAAGCGAACATACAAGAAAATAGGGGAATACACGAAAAGCAGGATATTGAAAACACCCAGAATACAATCAAGAATGATTTTGCATTCACACTAGAGAGTACTTCTTTAGATGAAAACTATCACCCCTCAAGTCAAACGCGTTTGACAACCAATTTTGCAAACTTGGCTAGGGGAGTTAATCGCCAACAAAACCTACGTAATGCCTTAAATATGATTAACAATCGATTCAATGCATTGGCTCATCTGGATAATCCAAAAGCGGATCGTTACCTTGTAGAACTTGAAATCATCACAGTAACGATGCGTATTGATGATAAGAATAGTATTAACAATCTGCCGTTGATTGAAGTTTTAAAAACGAATATTTTTGACCACAAGACGGGTCAGCAGATCGAAGGTATTGCCGGAAATAATTTTTCCTCTTATGTTCGTGATTATGATTTTAGCATTTTATTGATCGAGCACAATAAGAATAAATCTAATTTTTGCATTCCTGAAAATTTTGGTGATTTGCACGGAAAACTTTATAAGTGCTTTGTGAATTCAGCCACTTATAAAGAGCACTTTAAGATGTCACCGATTATTTGTCTAAGTGTATCGACCAACAAAACTTATACGCGCACGGAGTATCAGCATTCGGTTCTGGGTTTTGAGTATCTGCAGGATCAGTATTCTATCACGGATGAATATTTCTCTAAAATGGGATTGAAAGTTCGTTTTTTCATGCCTCCGAATAGTGTGGCACCGATGGCTTTTTATCATTCCGGAGATCTACTTGCTGATTATACTGATCTTGGACTAATCAGCTCAATCAGCACGATGGAGACTTTCCAGAAGATTTATCGCGCTGAAATTTACAATGCAAATTCAGTGGCCGGGAAAATCTATCAACCTAGTCTTAAACACGAAGATTATTCACTGACTCGCGTGGTTTATGACCGCGAAGAGCGCAGCCAATTGGCTGTTGAACAGGGTAAATATGCAGAAGAGCATTTCATTAAGCCTTACAAAAGTCTCCTGGAACAATGGTCTGCTAATTTTACTCTTTAATTGATTACAACGCATTAAAATTATACTATTATGAAGAAATTATTATTACCCACCTCTATTGTTGGAAGTTTACCCAAACCTGCCTGGCTTGCACCACCCGAAAAACTTTGGTCACCATGGAAATTAGAAGGCGATCAGCTACTTGAAGGGAAGCAAGATGCTTTACGCATTTCTCTGCAGGAACAACAATTGGCAGATCTGGATATCATATGTGACGGCGAGCAGACACGCCAGCATTTTGTAACGACTTTTATCGAGCATTTAAGCGGTGTAGATTTTGAAAATCGTAAAACAGTAAAAATCCGTAACCGTTATGACGCGAGTGTTCCAGTGGTTGTGGGGGAGATTGCACGTCAAAAAGCAGTTTTTGTTGAAGATGCTAAATTTTTACGTAAACAAACTAATAAGCCTATAAAATGGGCATTGCCAGGCCCGCTGACAATGGTAGACACCTTGTACGACGACCATTATAAAAGCCGGGAAAAATTAGCGTGGGAATTTGCGAAAGCACTCAATGAAGAAGCAAGAGAACTTCAAGACGCAGGAGTGGACATTATCCAGTTTGATGAACCTGCATTTAATGTGTTCTTTGACGAAGTAAACGATTGGGGAATGGCAGCATTAGAAAGAGCCATTGAAGGTTTACACTGTCAAACCGCGGTTCATATTTGTTATGGTTATGGAATACAGGCAAATACGGATTGGAAAAAGACATTAGGTTCAGAGTGGCGACAATACGAAGAAATTTTTCCGAAAATTCAAAAATCTAAAATTGATATAGTGTCTTTAGAATGTCACAACTCCAATGTGCCTTTAGATTTAATGGAACTTGTTCGCGGTAAAAAAGTAATGGTCGGTGCCATTGATGTGGCAACCAATACTATCGAAACACCGGAAGAAGTAGCGGATACCCTGCGTAAAGCGCTTGAGTTTGTAGATGCCGAAAATCTTTACCCTTCTACAAACTGCGGTATGGCCCCGCTATCTCGAAACGTAGCTAGTGGCAAGTTAAGTGCTTTAAGCGCAGGAGCAGAAATTATACGAAAAGAACTTGGGATTTAGTCTCCATGTATTAATTTGAATAGGGTTTCCTTGTTTGAAGCCTGCTGTCCGTAGAATTTAACAGAGCGACTCTGCGGACAGACTAATGAATCTAGAGAATCCACGTTTATCTGCATAAGATATTTTTGTAACCTTGACTCTACGGAGGAATAATATTTAAAACAAATTGAAGAAATTATTAGAAGTATTAAAAAAAGCAGGTTTCGACGGTTTCCTGTTAATGATAGCCACCATGATTCTGATGGCTTATTTTTTGCCAAAGCCAGGTATGGTCAAAGAACCTGTTTCACTGGAGGAGATTGCAAATGCCGGTGTTTCCTTGATTTTCTTGTTTTATGGCTTACGACTGAGTGTTGAGAAACTAAAAGCCGGACTTTCCAACTGGAAAATGCACATTGTTGTCCAGTTGACAACCTTTTTATTTTTTCCGCTCATTGTTTTGGCATTTCGCCCGTTGTTTGTCAATAACGGCTTCGAACTGCTTTGGCTGGGTGTATTTTTTCTGGCAGCTTTGCCGTCTACAGTATCCTCTTCGGTGGTCATGGTTTCCATCGCCAAGGGAAACATTCCCGCAGCCATTTTCAATGCGAGTATTTCCAGTTTGATCGGAGTAGTGGTTACGCCGCTCTGGGTTGGGCTGTTTATAGCTTCTGCAACAGGCGATTTTGATGTCACTCAAATCGGCACAAAGTTGATTCTGCAAGTCTTGCTGCCCGTCATCATTGGTATAAGCCTCAATTCCCGTTTCGGCGCCATTGCCGAAAAATACAAGAAGCAGCTCAAATATTTCGATCAGGCAGTTATTCTAACGATTATTTATACGTCGTTTTGCAAGTCATTTTCCCAACATCTTTTTGAAGGCTTCACCGCCCTTGAACTTGCCGGACTCGCTGCAGGGATGATGGTGTTGTTTTTTACCGTATTCTTTTGTGTAGGACTACTCAGCCGCCTGTTTGGTTTTTCAGATGAAGATCGTATTACGGTCTTATTCTGTGGGTCTAAAAAGTCATTGGTACACGGCACTGTTATGTCAAAAGTACTTTTTCAACACAGTACCATCACCGGCATCGTATTGCTGCCACTCATGCTTTATCATGCCTTGCAATTGATTGCCGCGAGTATCATCGCTCAGGGTATGGCTCGCCGAAAAGAAGTCTAATTTTATTTATGACGTAGCCCTTTATCTTTTTTTAATAAGGTGTGCCTAACGATAAAGATAGATTTTAAAGCGGCATCAAGCGATGACAATTTTAATGCAAATACTATTAGATCATCAAAATTATAGCGTCATCATGTTTAAGATAGTTTTAACTTTGAACAGCTAAAAGGTATCAACTCCATCATTCCCTGTGATAAAATAGTGTATTTTGGATTTTATACTGTGAAAACAAACTTTGCAGCATGTTATGTTTTTAGTTTATCTAAAAGAAGATTTTTGTGTTGTTTTTGGTTATATTTGAAGAATTTTATTCTGTTATTATAAATAAATTAAACCTGTTTAAAGTAAACATTCAATGGAACAAATAGACGATATTGATCTTCAGTTATTAAATATACTACACGATAATTCTAAATACACTGTAAAAGAGCTTGCCAAAATGGTAAATCTTTCAGCATCGCCTGTTTTTGAGCGAATTAAAAGATTAGAGAACAACGGCTATATTAAGAAGTATATAGCACTACTGGATGCAGAAAAACTAAACAGAGGATTCATTGTTTTCTGTAATATCAAACTGAAACAGCACGATCGTAATATTGGGAATCAGTTTGTTAGTGATATTATGAAAATAGAAGAAGTTGTGGAATGTTACAATATCTCAGGAGATTACGATTTTTTAATGAAAGTTTCTGCCAAGGATATGAAGCATTATCAGGATTTTGTCTTTAATAAATTGGGATCAGTTGAAAGCATAGGGAGTACCCAAAGTACCTTTGTTATGTCGGAGATAAAAAATATGTATGGATAGTTCCGCGATGGTTTATTTAAATCGAACCATGAAATGTTAGGTTGTAAAGGCTTCATAAATCTACATATTAATGCATAAAAAAAAGAGACAACTATTTGCTAGTTGTCTCTTTTTTTGTCTTAAAGGACAAATTTTACAACATTTTATGCCACGATTCTGCCATAAAATTTGGTTATTAATATTATTAAGAAGAATACTCCAACCACTTTAAAGAACAACTACCTTGTTTTAAAAGCACTATTTAAAGCGTCAATTAAAATATAGAATTGATAAGTTGTTTTAAATTTAATATTTAATCATTTGTTTAAATCAATAAAACAATATACATTTGTAAGTAATTGCCTAAATATGGAAAAGAAACTAGATACTACAACGGAAAATAAAATTAAGGAAGCAGCAAGAATTGTTTTCTATAAAAAAGGTTTTGCCGCTACAAGAACAAGAGATATTGCAGAAGAAGCCGGTTTGAACCTTGCACTGTTAAATTATTATTTCAGGTCAAAATCAAAATTGTTTGAAATTATAATGATGGAAACTTTATCCGGTTTTATCCAGCGAATTGCTATTATACTTAATAATGAGAAAACTACATTAGATGAAAAAGTGGCAGCAATTGCCGAGCATTATATTGATACCATTATTAAAGATCCTGAGATACCAACTTTTATTGTGAGCGAAATCCGCAGCAATCCAGGTTTGCTTGTAAAAAAATTATCTTTCAACGAGGTGGTCAAAAACTCGGCTTTCTTTAAGCAACACAATCAGGCTGTTCAGGACGGTTTTATAACAGAACCAAATCCTCTTCATTTTTTAATGAATCTAATGGGTTTGGTCGTATTTCCATTTATCGCTAAACCTATTCTTATGGGAGGGAATGATATTACTGAGAGTGATTTTAATAAAATAATGCAACAAAGAAAAAAAATGATTCCAATCTGGGTAAAAGCAATGATGTCTGCCTGATTCTTTTGAACAGTAAGCTTCAGAACTAGCATTGCCTTTTAAGATAAATTATATGAGAAAACTACATTTCACAGCCAGCGTTTTTTTACTTTTTGTATTTTCAGCAAAAGCGCAGTCACTAACGATAGACAGTTCATACAAACTTGCTGAAAACAATTATCCTTTAATCAAACAATATGATTTGATTGAAAAAACAAAAGAATATAATATCAGTAATGCTAATAAAGCTTATTTACCCCAAGTGAGTATAACAGCTATTGAAGGGTATGTTTTTGGGGATTTTCCAAGTATGGGATCGGGAAGTGACAGCAAATTTAAATTTATTGGAATCGGACAGGTCAATCAGACTATTTGGGATGGCGGAGCCACAAAAACGCAGAAAAAAATTCTGGAATCTTCTACCAAAGTTGAAAAGACGAATATAGATGTTTCGCTGCGCGAATTGCGATCCAGAGTAAATCAACTCTATTTTGGAATCTTGCTTATTGATGAACAATTAAAGCAGCTAGCGGTTCAAAACGGCATTCTTAACAATAATATTGATAAGGTAAAAAAACTCAATGAAAATGGTTATTCATACAAAATGGATGTTGACGAGATACAGGTCGAACAGCTGAAGTTAAAACAGCAGCAAAAAGATTTTATTTTTACTCGAAAAGGATACATTAAAATGCTGTCGTATCTTATTAATACAAAAATTGACGAGCAGACAAAATTTGAAAAACCCATTACAGCCGATCCATCTCCTGACGCCACCATAAAAAGACCCGAATTGCTTTTATACCAAAATCAGCGTGATCTTGCTGATGTTAATGCTGAGATGCAAAAAGTGAATTTAATGCCTAAGATTGGAGTTTTAGGTGCTGGTATTATGCTTGCTCCGGGCATGAGTCTTGGCAATACTACAATTTCAACGCTTGGCGTTGTTGGACTTAATGCTTCGTGGAATATTAATGCACTTTATAAAAATGGCAATGAAAAGGAGTTAACCAAACTGGAAAAGGATAAGATAAATGTGCAGGAACAAACTTTCTTATTTAATACCAACCTGCAGATCGATCAGAAAACAGCAGATATAGACAGGCAGAAAGAAATCCTTAAGGATGACGATGCTATTATTACTCTTAGAGCCAATATTCAAAAAGGGTATCAGTTAAAATATGACAATGGAGCTGGTCCATTGGTGGATTTGCTAAATGCCATAGAAAATGAAAAAGATGCCCATACACAAAAGGCATTACACGAAATACAACTACTAATGTCGATGTACGATTATCAAACCATTATAGGAAATTAATACTATATATTATGAAAATAAATAAACTCTTACTACTGCTTATTGCATCGCTTTTTATAGTATCATGCGGAAATAAAGAAAATCAATTTGATGCTTCGGGTTCTTTTGAAGCTGTAGAAACCATACTTTCTGCAGAAGCCAATGGGCAAATCTTGAAATTAGATGTTCAGGAAGGTCAGGTTTTAAATCCAGGAGAAGTTGTAGGTCTTATTGACAGTACACAGCTCCATATCTCCAGATTACAATTAAAGCAGAATAAAAAAGCAATACTGATTGGAAAACCTACTATAAATATTCAAACAGAAAGCTTGAAAAAACAATTAGCCAACGCAGAGCTTGACGTCAACAGAACTCAGAAATTAGTACAAGGCGGAGTTGCATCTCAAAAACAGCTTGACGATGCCAATGCAAAAGCAGCTACTTTGCGATCTCAAATCCGCGCTCAGGAAAATTCTTTAGAAACTACAACAGAGTCGATGACAGAACAAGCCAATACTGTTGCTGAACAGCTGAAAGGAACAAACGATCAATTAAATAAATGTGTAATAACAAACCCAATAAAAGGTGTTGTCCTTGCCAAATATGCAGAGCAGTATGAAATGGCCGTTATTGGAAAGCCGCTTTATAAAATTGCCAATACAGAAACGCTTGATCTTCGTGCTTATATTACAGGAACACAGCTCCCGCAGATAAAAATGGGGCAACAGGCTACCGTTAGAATAGATCAGGGAAATGATAAGTATAAAGAATATCCGGGAACCATAACCTGGATTTCAGACAAGTCTGAGTTTTCTCCTAAAACCATTCAAACCAAAGATGAAAGAGCTAATCTGGTGTATGCCATAAAAGTTAAAGTAAAAAATGACGGCTACATTAAAATTGGGATGTACGGTGAAGTAAACTGGACAAAATAAAATCATTATGATTTCAGTAAGTGTAAAAAATATAACCAAAACATACGGTGAACTCAAAGCAGTTGACGATGTTTCGTTTGAGGTAGAAAAAGGAGAACTCTTTGGCCTGATTGGTCCAGATGGTGCTGGAAAAACATCACTGTTCAGAATCCTTACCACCTTACTTCTTGCTGACAGCGGAACAGCAACAGTTGAAGGTCATGATGTAGTGAAAGATTATCAAGCAATTCGAAATAAAGTTGGTTACATGCCTGGGCGTTTTTCTTTGTATCAGGATTTGACCGTAGCGGAAAACCTAAATTTTTTCGCTACTATTTTTGGCACTACCATTGAAGAAAATTATGATTTAATTAAAGACATATACGAGCAGATTAAACCTTTCAGCGATCGAAGGGCCGGAAAATTATCTGGCGGTATGAAACAGAAACTGGCTTTATGCTGTGCTTTAATTCATAAACCCGAAGTTTTGTTTTTGGACGAGCCAACTACCGGTGTTGATGTGGTTTCCCGAAAAGAATTCTGGGAAATGCTCGATAAATTAAAAAAACAGAATATCAGCATTGTGGTTTCTACTCCATACATGGATGAAGCCAAACTTTGTGACCGTATTGCACTGATCCAAAATGGAAAAATCATGAGCGTTGATAAACCTGAAACGATTGTTCTGAATTATCCAAAAGTGCTTTTTGCTGTTAAAGCTAAAATCATTTATAAACTTCTGGACAATCTTCGTTTAGATCCTGAAGTGGAAAGCTGTTATGCTTTTGGCGAATACCTTCACCTAACCTTAAAAAATGATGATGACAATGAAAAGACAGTTCAGCAAATAGCCAAAAAATACAATCCTGATGAACTGGAAGTAATGGCAATAACGCCAACTATAGAGGACAGTTTTATAAGACTTATGCGCGAACAACAAAGTACAAACGAAATAACACCAACTTCCAATGGACAATAAAGCAATAGTTTGTAAGGATCTAACCAAACAGTTCGGCGATTTTAAAGCTGTTGACGGAATTTCTTTCGAAGTAGAGAAAGGGGAAATCTTTGGCTTTCTAGGCGCCAATGGTGCCGGGAAAACTACTGCTATGCGTATTCTCTGCGGACTGTCCTTTCCTACTTCTGGTGCCGCGACCGTTGCGGGATTTGATGTTTACAAACAACAAGAACAGATTAAGAAAAACATTGGTTATATGAGTCAAAAATTTTCTTTGTATGATAATCTTACCATATTAGAGAATATTGAATTTTATGGCGGCGTGTACGGTGTTTCGCGAGATGAAATAAAAAAACGCAGTACAGATTTGGTCAAAACATTAGGTCTTGAAAAAGAAGCCACAAAATTAGTAGGAGGATTGCCGTTGGGATGGAAACAGAAACTGGCTTTTTCAGTAGCTATATTTCACCGACCACAAATCGTTTTTTTGGATGAACCTACCGGAGGTGTTGACCCATTAACCAGACGTCAGTTTTGGGATATGATTTATAAAGCAGCAGACGATGGAATAACCGTTTTTGTAACGACACACTATATGGATGAAGCTGAATACTGCAACAGAATAACTGTTATGGTTGATGGAAGGGTAGAGGCTTTGGATACACCAACAAACTTAAAAAAACAGTTCAATACGCATTCTATGGATGAAGTTTTTTATCAACTGGCAAGAGGTGCCAAAAGATCCGGAGATTAAATATGAAACAGCTATTTGCATTTATAAGAAAAGAATTTTATCACGTATTCAGGGATCGCAGAACTCTGCTTATACTTTTTGGTTTACCCATTATGCAGATTGTGCTTTTTGGTTTTGCACTGAGCAGCGAGGTTAAAAATATCGGAATAAGTATTCAGGATAACGCTAAAGATGCTGCATCACAGCAGATTATTGCAAAAATTCAAGCAAGTTCGTATTTTCATGTAAAAGAACCCATTTTAAACTATAATGATATCGAAAGTAAATTTAGAACCGGAGACATCAAATGCGCTGTAATTTTTCCAGCCAATTTTGGCTCAGACCTATTTAAAAAAGTGGGCGGTAAAATACAGATTATTGCAGATGCTTCAGATCCGAACACAGCAACAATTGTAACTACTTATCTAACATCCATTATTAATAATTATCAGCAGGAACTCAATCCTACTGCAAATATTTCGTACCGTATAATTCCAGAGATAAGGCAGCTTTACAATGAAGAACAAAATGGTTCTCTAAATTTTATACCAGGAGTTATTGCGCTTATTTTTATGATTGTAAGTACTGCGCTTACTTCTGTAGCGGTTGTTCGTGAAAAAGAATTAGGTACTATGGAAATCTTATTAGTATCACCTTTCAAACCTATTTTGGTCTTGGTAGCCAAAGCAATTCCTTACTTGGTATTATCGCTTATCGATTTTATAATCATACTTCTACTTTCGGTATTTTTATTGCATGTTGAAATAAAGGGAAGTTTATTGTTACTGTTTGCTGAGAGTATATTATTTATCATTACTTGCTTGTCTTTGGGGCTATTGATCTCCAATTTAACCAATTCGCAGCAGACAGCAATGCTGGTTTCGATGATGGGAATGATGCTGCCAACCATGCTTCTAACAGGATTTATGTTTCCAATAGAAAATATGCCTTGGATTTTTCGCGTGATTTCGCATATTATCCCATCACGTTATTACTATGCAATTGTTAAAGCCGTAATGCTCAAGGGCCTCGGGTTTTCTTATGTATGGAAGGAAACTCTCGTTTTAATAGGTATGACAATAGTGTTGTTAACTCTTGCTTTGAAAAATTTTAAAATCAGACTCTCGTGAAAGTATTAGGATTCATATTACAGAAAGAGTTCCGCCAGATCTTTAGAGATAAAACGATCCTGGCCATGATGTTCGCTATGCCGATAATTCAGCTCATCATCATGCCATTGGCGGCCAATTTTGAAGTCAAAAATGTCAATGTAGCTTATGTTGATAATGACCACAGTACCTATTCTCAAAAATTAATCAATAAGATTGCAGCTTCAGGTTATTTTAAAATTGCGGGTAGTCCAAGTTCATACCGTGAGGGATTAAAAATGATTGAAGACGGGGATGCAGATCTGGTTTTGGAAATTCCAGCTGGTTTTGAACGAAATCTTGTTAGAGAAGGAAGTCAGAAAGTAAATCTTTCCGTTGATGCTATTAACGGAACTAAATCTTCTTTAGGAGGTGGTTATTTAATGGCTGTTATTGCAGATTTCAATAGTTCATTAGCTATAAATTTTAAATCACCTCAAGGTACTGCACAGGCACAAAGAGCAAGTATTGAAATTGATTCCTCAAATTGGTACAACCCAAGGGCAGAATATAAATATTATATGGTTCCGGGAATTTTGGTTTTACTTCTTACTCTTATTGGAGGTTTTATTACAGCACTTAATATCGTACGAGAAAAAGAAATTGGTACCATTGAGCAAATCAATGTGACACCAATTAAAAAGTGGGAGTTTATTCTGGGAAAACTAATCCCGTTTTGGATCGTTGGCATGATTGTCTTTACGGTGGGATTGGTGGTCATGTACGTTATCTATGGGATTTTTCCAAAGGGAAGTTTATTGGTTTTATATCTTTTTGCGGCAGTTTATTTAATTGCCCTGTTGGGATTAGGTCTTCTTATTTCCACATTTGCTGACACACAACTGCAGGCGATGTTTATAGCTTTTTTCTTTATGATGATTTTTATGCTGATGAGCGGATTTTTTACCAGCACTGACAGTATGCCTGATTGGGCAAAACAAATTTCTAATTTCACACCTGTCACTCATTTTATATCAGTGGTTCGACTAATTGTACTTAAGGGCAGCAGGTTTTCGGAAGTTAAAAATGAATTGTTTTATTTAATTGGTTTTGCTTTCCTCCTCAATGGACTCGCGATCTACAATTACAGAAAAACAAGCTAGGAATTCTTTCTTAAATTTTAAGCAAATAATTAATAAACTAAATAAAAATGAAAGTAGTATTAATTGCAAATCTTTCTGCAAATGGGAAAGTCCTTTTAGCAGATAATCCATCAACTCAAGAAGCACCGCAAGAGGCCTTGGGTTATTTTGTAGAGCAGGCAAATCTAAATGGAAATCTTATTCTTGGCAGAAAAACTTATGAAGTTATGCAGCAATTTCCAGGAGGACTAAAAGCATTTTTTCCTAATGTAGAGATTGTATTGATGTCACATTCGAAGATCTCGGTAGAAGGCTTCACAGTGGTAAATAATCCTGAAGAAGCGATTAATTACCTAAGTGAAAAGGGATTTAAAGAAATTATAGTTGGAGGAGGAGTGCAAGTCTACAACGAATTTCTTGATAGGGAATTAGTAACTGATGTGTATTTTAATTTTGTTCCAATGATTATTGGAAATGGTGGAATTATCGGTAATTCAGATGAATTGAATACGAAATTTAAGATTGCTGATAATAAACTTCTAACAAAGAATATTGCCCAGATTCATCTAGTAAAAATTTAAGCTTTTCAAATCTAAATGATTTTAAGTAGTTATTGTAAATTATAAAAAACCTTACTTATCAAAATGGTATCTATTGGGAGTGCTTTGGTATCTGGTATCATTACTCTAAGTTTTAATTTTGTCAGATATAAATTTTAAAATTAAAATAAAATGAATAAGGCACTATTATTAATTGATATACAGAAAGAATATTTTGAAAATGGGGCATTAGAACTTGTAAATCCTATTGGTGCAAGTAAAAACGCAAAGAAACTGTTAGAGCATTTTAGAAAAGAAAACGGGACTATTGTTCATGTTCAGCACCTATCGGGAGAAGGTGTTCCCTTTTTTGTTCCCGGCACAAAAGGGGTGGAAATTCATGAAAATGTAAAACCGCTGGAAGAGGAGAAAGTAATTACGAAACAGTTTCCTAATAGTTTTAGGGATACTGATTTATTGGAATATCTGCAGTCAAAGAAGATAACACATTTGGTAATCGCGGGAATGATGACTCACATGTGCATTGACGCAGGAACAAGAGCTGCTGTTGATTATGGATTTGAATGTACAGTAATTGGAGATGCCTGTGCTACAATGAATCTTCAAATAAATGATCAAGATGTAAAAGCTGCGGATGTTCATAATGCATTTTTGGCGGCATTAGAATTCTTTTACGCAAAAATTACTACAACAGAAGAATATCTGCTTTCGTAAAATTAAAGATAAATAAGAAATTACTTTTATGAAATGAGCCGTAGTTAATTACTGCTCATTTTTTTGGTTTGAAGTAATTTGTAAATGAAGTTGTAAATTTGCTTTAATTATAATGTTAGAACAAATCTTAAAAGTAAAAGAAACGGATTTCAATAGGTTAACTAATTAGAAAAAATGAAAACAGTTAAATTTCATAAAACAGAATGTGGTGTTGAAGTGCTTCTCAACGTATTGCACGGCGATATGCTGAGTGAGAGATATTTGGAGCGAGATACTTACAATACTGATTTTTTTGAAATATTACTTTTTAAGACTGCCAAGGGATCCCTGATTTTAAATCAGCAGAAAATCAATATAACTGACAATACAATTGTTTTTATTTCTCCTTTTCAAAAAAGGCAATGGGCTTTGGAGAGAGAGGGATTGGATTATACTGTTCTGGTTTTTCAGGAAAATTTTCTTAATGATTTTTTTTCGGACAAATTCTTTACGTATCGGCTTCTTTATTTTTATCAATTAAATTATCCTTTAAATATTAGTATTGGAAGGGAAGAAGTTCAAAAAGCATTTGACCAGCTTATGGAAATCAAATACGAACTTGTTAATAGCAAAACAGACAGTATTCATATCATACGATCTCTTACTTATTATTTGCTTTTGAAGTTTAACAGAATGTATGCTGGTGCAAATAATCTTTCTATAGATAGGGCAGAAAATAATTTCGCTTACCAGTTTAAACAATTAGTAGAAATACATATCAGGCAGAAGCAACGCATTGACTATTATGCAGATTTATTAAATGTTAGCAGAATTACAATTAACTCTTGTGTGAAAAAGCAGTTTAATGTTACCGCGACAGAGCTCTTAAAACAGAGACTGCTTTTTGAAATAAAGAATGACCTGATACATTCTGGAAAAACTATTGCTGAGATAGCCTACGATCTTCATTTTTCAGAACCTGGACATTTGATGCGATTTTTTAAAACCCAGACCGGAATAACCAGCAGCCAGTTCCTCTCAGATTACCAAAATGGTATATTTTCATAGCATTTTAGTTATCCAAACTATCAAAATGTCATCGAGTTTATTTATTATTTATAACTTTTTACTCCTTAATAAAACCACCTACAAATAAAAAAAAGCTCATTTCGAAAGAAATGAACTTTAAATTTTGTGACGTCTAGTTTACAATTTGCAAACCATTTTATGAATGATTTAAGGTAATTTGAGAACCTATCGGTTGTATGTTAAAAAAATCTGAAAATGTATTTTAAAATATACTTTTTAGTATATTTGTACCCTAATTAAAAGAGTAATGTTAACTAAAGCGGAAAGAACAAAGCAATTTATACTTGAAACTGCGGCTCCTATTTTTAATCAAAAAGGAATTGCAGGCGCGAGCATTGATGATGTACTTGAAGCTGCTAAGTTGACAAAAGGCTGTCTTTATGGACATTTTGAAAGTAAAGAAGATTTGTCTATTCAGGTAGTAAACTACATGCTTGATTATAACGGATTGAGATTGGTAGCGGCTATTAATAAAGCAAAAACGGCTAAAACTAAGGTTTTTGCTTATTTGGATTTTTATAAAGATCCATTAGAAACCAATATAAAAGGCGGATGTCCAGTGTTTAATATGGCCGTAGAGTCAGATGATACTTTTCCAATAATCAAAGAAAGAGTGGCTGTTGTGATCAGAAATGGACAGGATTTATTTGTCGAAATTTTAAACAAAGGTATTTTAGATGGTGAGTTTACAAATAAGTTAGAACCCGAAATCTATGCTTTTAAAGCAGTTGCAGCCGTTGAAGGCGCTTTAGTTTTGTGCAGAACTATGAATACCGCTAAACCTATGCAAGGCCTTATTAAAAATTTGAAGGAAGAATTAGAGCAGTTTGTAATTTGACTTTTTTTTTGGCTTAAAATAAACTTTTTAGTATATTTTATAGTTTTTAAATGAAGAAAAATTAAAGCCTTTAATCTTTTTTTTGAGTATAAAATATACTAAAAAGTATAAAATTATAATTTAAATATTTAACAATTGAATAAATAACAAAATGAAAACAACAAATAATACAATATTTATTTCAGGCGGTAGCGCTGGAATTGGATTAGCATTTGCAAAAAAATTAAGTGCCGTAGGAAATAAAGTGATCATCAACGGGCGTAATGAAGAACGTTTACAAAACGCATTGAAAGAATTAGACAATGCTGTTGCAATACAAGGAGATTTATCTGTAGCAGAAGATCGTATTCGAATTGCAAAAGAATTAACAACACAATATCCTGAGGTAAATATTATCATCAATAATGCCGGTGCTGCCTTTATGAATGATTTAAGCGACAGCAAAAATAATGCTGCCGAAAAAGCATTTCAGGAAATTAATACGAATTATTTAAGTGTTATCGATTTCACACAATTGGTATTGCCTCATTTAGTACAGCAAAAAGATGCAGCAATTGTAAATATTACTTCGATTGCAGTTTTTAGAGGAAATAAATACCTGCCAACTTATTCTGCAAGTAAAGCTGCATTACATCTTTATACACAAGGTTTAAGAGATTCATTTGAAGAAAATCCTACTCTAAATGTTTATGAAGTTTATCCACCTTTGGTAAATACAGAATTTTCTGCTGAGATTGGTGGTGCAAACGGGATTCCACCTTCAGAAGTTGCAGATGAATTATTCTTGGCATTAGAGAAAAATCAATTTGATGTTTTGGTTGGAGAATCAAAAAAGTTCGCAGATAAATTATAAAACTGAAAATAACTTAGATCTAAATCTTTCATTAGAGATTGAATTAATAGAAAAATGTAAAATTATGGTACTAAAGGATAAAGTGATATTAATTACTGGCGGAGGTTCTGGAATAGGTCTTGAGGCTGCAAAACAATTCTTGCGGCAAGGTGCAAAAGTTATTATTACGGGTAGAAATCAAAAGAAGCTTGATAGTGCAAAAAAAGCGCATTCAAGTTTAATTACTATAAAAAGTGATGCGGGAAAGGAAGAAGATGCGATTGCTCTTTTCAATCATATAAAAGGATTGGGCGGAATTGATATTTTATATCATAATGCAGGAGTGTTAAGTCCGCTTTTAAATTTAGCTCTTACAGATGAAAGACATAGTAAGAATGCTGCTTATGAAATTGAGGTTAATTATCTTGGCGTAATTCGCTTAAATAATCTTTTTATGGATATGCTCCAATCACGAAGAGAAAGCGCCATTATTAATACAACCTCACTTCTTCGTTATGTACCTTCAATTGTAGAACCAACGTATTCTGCGAGTAAAGCGGCATTAGGTTTTTATACAGAATCGCTGCGTAAACATTTACAGATTTTAAACAGTCGTGTAAAAGTATTTGAACTTCTTCCTCCAGTTGTTGCTACCGAAATGACTGCAGATAGAACAGGTAAAAAACTAACAGCAGAAGAGTTTGTGAAAGAGTTTATAAATGCCTTAAAGAAAGATCATTATACGATTCGAATAGGAGATACAAAAGTTTTGTATTTGTTAAATAGATTCTTTCCTCAATTAGCGTATGCTTTAGTTAACCCTAAAAACAGCTATAAATTATTACAAAAATAATCACTTAATAAAATCATATGAAAGCATTTATAATAAAGAGTTATAAACCTAAAGACGGTATGACTCTGGTCGAAGTTCCGGAGCCAAAACTACAAGAAAACGATATTTTGGTTAAAGTAAGTGCAGCCGGAGTAAATCTGCTAGATTCTAAGATAAAAAGTGGTGAATTTAAAGCCATGCTTCCTTACAAAATGCCGCTTATTTTAGGTCATGATGTGGCAGGAGTTGTGGTAAAAACAGGTTCTGGAGTAAAGAAGTTTAAAATAGGAGATGAAGTTTATTCGCGTCCAGCCGATTTTAAGATAGGTACTTTTGCTGAATTTATTGCCATTAATGAAAATGATGCCGCACTAAAACCAACAACTATTTCGATGGAAGAAGCGGCCTCAATTCCGTTAGTTGGGTTAACAGCTTGGCAGGCATTAGTTGAAAAAGCCGCTTTAAAAAAAGGACAAAAAGTATTTATTCAGGCAGGTTCTGGCGGCGTAGGAACCTTTGCGATTCAGCTGGCCAAACATTTAGGAGCTACAGTTGCCACAACAACCAGCACTACAAATATTGAATTGGTAAAAAGCCTTGGTGCAGATATTGTTATTGATTACAAAAAAGAAGATTTTGAAACCATTCTTAAAAATTATGATGTTGTTTTAAACAGTCAAGACGCAGTCAATCTGGAAAAATCCCTTCGGATATTAAAACCGGGAGGTAAACTAATATCAATTTCAGGTCCGCCAGATCCGGAATTTGCAAAAGAATTTAGACTCAATACCGTACTAAAAATAGTGATGTTTTTTCTGAGTTACAGTACCAAGAAAAAAGCAAAACGATTAGGAGTATATTATTCGTTTCTTTTTATGAAAGCAAGCGGGGAGCAGCTTCATCAAATTACAGAACTCATCAATTCTGGAATTATACGCCCGGTAGTAGACAAAGTATTTCCATTTAATAAAGCTAACGATGCTATGACTTATGTAGAAAGCGGGCGTGCTAAAGGGAAAGTTGTGATTAAGGTTAATTAAAATTGACAACAGTTTATTATAATACATAAAACAAAAGCTCAATTCGAAAGAATTGAGCTTTTGTTTTTGTGACCTCGACTGGATTCAAACCAGTAACCTCTTGAGCCGTAATCAAGTGCGCTATTCAGTTGCGCCACGAGGCCTTTTTTCTCAGTTAAACTACATTTAGTAGCTTTCCTTGAGCGCTTATCGCGGGTGCAAAGATAGACATAAATGTGAGATAAACAAGGAAAACAACCCTGATACGACAGATTTTTTTTATGTGGTTTTGAAATAGGATTTTCTATAAACGTTTTTCATGATTAATGCTTTGAAAAGCAACTAAATAGCTAAATATCCTTTAAAACCAATAAGGAGTTATGTATCCATCCAATTTCTTTTTTACTGCCTCCATCCGAATTAACGACGTCTTTTTTGTCATTCACCAGATAAACTTTGTTCCAGGAACCGTTGGTTTCAATGAGACCTACTTCATAATCCTTTTTCAGACTTTTTATAGGCGTATTTTCTTTCGAGGGACCACTTCTAAAATTAGTTCCATTTTCTGTGACCTTAAAGATTTTACCAACCGTATCTGTCTTTCCAAATACGGCAATTTTAAAGTCGTCCCATGGGAATGCCGGTCCCGGATCGGGTTTTCGAGCCGGTGAAATATCATCATGACCAATAGCCGTAGTGAGTTCATATTGACTGATCAGTAAACCGGATAGTTTGTATACGGCATCTAATTGTGCTTTAGGGAATTTGAACCAAAGATGATTGTCAGGATCGGTCCAAAATTTGTGTTTATGGTTACCCACATGCAGTTTTGATGCAATAGTAGCGGGGTAGGTCTTGTAAACCGGTTTTTTATTTTTGTCAGTTCCAACGCGTCGGCGGTAGCTTCCGTCAGTTAATTTTTCTAAATAACCCGGATTAACAATTTCGATCCCTATGGAATGATCATTAAATCCCGATACTTTATCCCACACGCTGTAACCGGCATGATTGGCTCTTCTGTTAAAGGGAACCAACTGTGTGATACTACCATCAACATCTACCACAATATGCGCTGCAATTCGATCCGGATTTCCTTTGTCTTGCGGAGTCATAAACCAATTTAAAGCAGATTCTGCAGTATCACCGGCAGTATAATGAATAACCAAAAACTTAGGCACTATAGTATAACGGGCGTTTGGAGAAACCAGTTTTTTTATTTTATCTGTGACTGTATCGGGAACCAGCCAATCTTTTTTTATTTCCATGATCACTTTCGTTTTTAAAATTAATACTGTTTTTTTTGTCTAACATTCAGTTTGGGGTATGAAAAATAGATTATGAACATTTATAATCAGCATATCTGAATAGTTGTATAAGCAGTTTAGGGTAGGGGTGTGCAGCCTTTACGTTTTACTTTTTCATTAAAACTTTGCGATTTTGCAACTCTGCGAGATTTTTACTTCTCCACAACTTTTGGACTTGGTCCACAAAAGACTCAAAAGGAAGGCGTATAGTGTATTTTCTTTCTCTTTATAATACGAAAGAAAAAAGATTCAAAGAAGAATTTACAGTTTACAGATTGCGATCAATCTATCTATAACTTGCTCAAAAATAAGAATATATGCGAAGTTGTAAAAGGGGGTTTATACCCTTTTTGACTTACTTCATTCAAAAAGAAGCAAAAAAAAGGAACATCTTTTAGAATGTTCCTTTATAAAATGCCTTTTTCTCAATAAAGCCTTACCGATGTTATTGGTAGTAACCTTGTTTGTATGTGCGATTTTTATTTATTTTGGCTAAAAGATCTTAAAGCCTATAATCACTATTGCGCATCCCAAGACGCACTAGGATAAGAAATAGAGCTAGTCACAGGAGCTGTCCAGTAGCTCTGACTGCCACCACGGAAGGTGTGAAGACTTACTGCATTAACATTTCGTTTAGCGTCGTTAGTTACCCAGCGAATGCTTTGATTCAACACCTCCGTACCATTTACATAATATTTGACGTATCCGTTAGTATTGGATCCGGTATTCAACTTAACTGATATTTGACAGTTGTATGTCACGCCTTCTTGGATGTAATATTTTTTCCCAAAATCATTACCAAATTGTCCGGGTTGATCTTTATAGTAAACGTAAGGCTGAAGATACGCCCCGCTTCCCTTGGCAGTGTTCGATCCGCTAGGGCAGTACCACATAAATCGGGCACTACCGCCATTCCCGTCCCAGCCCGGGTCACCACCTGTATTCTGATCCCCAATCAGGATACCATATCCGCATTTACCGCCTCTGCTCCAATAAAATCCAGAATTAAATTTCATTGTAAACCACACCGAGTAAACATCACCCGACCAAACACCATACGAGGTACACAAACCACCGGGACATGATAGTGTATTGGTTTGCAAGGTAATTGTTCTGGCTCCTGCAGAACCTTGTAATACTGCGCCATCTGTGGCATCCTTGCTGACAATTTCCGGTTCGCTTTTGTTACCGTTTCGCGACATCTCTTTGTTATTACTTTGAGGCTCACTTGAATCTTGTTCCTTTTCGCAGGAAGTAAACACTACTGCTGTAATAAATAATAAACTTGTTAATTTTAAGATTTTTTTCATTTTTAAAGGTTTAAGGTTAGTAAATAATTAATGGTTAATAGGTTAATTGTATGCTTGTTACGTATCACATTTACGTTTGTTACGCAATGAAGTGATGTTGCAAAGTTGCTTAATAATAGTTCTCAGGGGGAGCAATAAAGTACGATTCTGGGTACAGAAAAATCCTATTTATGTATTATATGTATTTTTTTGGAATCAAGTATGAATAGACCTTGAAAGTTACTTTGTTGGTAGGAATAGCAATAATGGAATTCATTTATTGCTACTTACTATCCAAAATTCTGATTTTCTGTATTACTTTATAAGAGAAGACTTTATAATTTAAATGGGACATAAAAAAACGCACGTTTATAATTTATATTGCGATTTGCATATCTTTGCGCCTTAAAAAATAAAATTAACATAATTTAACAGTGTAATTACGATGAAATTTTAGCAAATTATTAATAACGAAAACACCGCTAATTGTCGTGATCTCATCCCATTTTTTTTTCTCTAGCACAGTTTAACGAATATGGAAAAGCAAAAATAGGGTACGAATACAGTAATCAAGGAGTAAATAATTCTCCAAGTATACACAGACATTACTATTTATATAGGATGAAAAAAATAACTTATTTAGTAATTATAATTTTCTCTATTACTTTATTATTTTATTTGGGCAATAAATTTGCACCGGGTAGCTATCCGTATGCAGAGAAATATGAACTTCAATATAAATTTGATACTGTTAAGAGCGCAATTTTAAGATTTAAAGAGAAAAACAAGGACTATATTGTACCAAAAGTGTCAATTGAAAATCAAGGTTCTTGGGATTTAAAAGATGAATCAAAATCAGAAACTTCAAATTGGTATCGCTTTTATTTTTATTATAAAAAAGAAAATAAGGTTATATATACTTTAATTAGTTCTACAGGTGAAAATTCAACAGAATTCTCTTTTATATCTATTAATAATGGTCTAAATATTGGTAATTGGAAAGACATAAATAACGATCTTGACTTTTTTGAAAATAAAAAAGAAAAAAAACTGTTTGAAGACCGTATTTTAATAGGTATTAAGAAAGAATTAGATATTCAGGCTAATGGACAATAGGGTAATGTATCAGATTTTGATAATTGTGATTACTTAAGCCACCCTATTTTTGACGGTGATTACAATGATTGGTTTGATTTGAATTTTTAAAGTATAAACAATTAGTACCAAATATTGAAATATAACGAAATAACTTCGTGTCAAAATTTAAATGGCTACCTAAACAAGAAATATAAATGAAAAATATATTAAAAACAACATCTCTTTTAATAACAGGTTTTATCCTGTTCGCTAGCTGTGATGAAAATCGATATCGAAAATATTTTAATGTAAAAAACAACTCAGGAAAATTGATATATTGGGGCGTATCTCATTCCTATCCTGATACTAGTTTGAAAAGTATAGTTAATATACCTGGTAAAAATACAGCCTATAAAATTTATCCAGGAGATATATATGCTTTTACAATGAGCATGTTTAGTAGAAACCCAACGGTACAACTTTTTATTTTTGATAAAGATGTAATAGAAAATACCCCTTGGGATACCATTGTAAAATATAATATGATATTGAAACATTACCAATTTACTGAAAGTGAATTAGAAAAAATGAGCTGGCCAATTACTTATGATGAGAATTAATCCAGAATCTGGAAGTCATGCTTCTTTAACTGGTCCGAGCGGGAATAATCTCAAGGGCTAGCTTCAAATGTCTTGTTAGACTAATCTTACACAAGAAATTCGTTTGATGCAGCAGACGGAGAGTGTCCTTAACGGCATCTATAGGGATTAATGGTACTCCTTTTAATCCGATATGCCTCTCTCGGATAACCCGGAGGAGCTTCCATTCAACACCTTCATTAGGAACTAAAAAATAATCTTTAACATGAAAAAAAAGATATTTTTATTAATAATTTTTTTAATAACTGTTGTTGGATTTATTTTTATAAATGTATTTATAAAATCACGTCAAGAATACAGTAAGAGCTATGATTTTATAATAGCTAATATTGAAATAGATGCTAAAGGAGATTTAACGTTTTACGACAGTCTTAACAATAAATATTTTTTCGCAAGTTACATATTTAATGAATTTGACAAATTAGGAATTTCAATTGGAGATAAAGTTTCTAAGGATCAATATTCAAAAAGTTTAACTATTAGTAGGAGAATAAATGATAAATATAAAATTTATTATATTCAACAGCCTAATGGTATAATCCCTTTTTCGTTTTATAACTATTAAAGGAATTTTGAATAATATATCAGATATTGGCAGCAAATTATTTCATCTAAAATTCATAAAAGCAAACTATTTAAAATAGTAGCGCTATTTAAGAAAAATAACCCCCTCTCTTATGCAGAGGTTAAAGCAGGTTAAATTGCATAAAAAAGAGTATTTAAGTTGATATATCTTCACGCCAAAGGGAGTAGAATTGTCCTTTTGGCGTAAAGATGTTAGTATTGGGCTCTTATTATTTTATTTTATTGAACATATAGCGAGCAATCTTCCATTGTCCGTTTACTTTTTCAAATACAAATAACTCTCGATTTTCCTCTGGAACTGTTTGTCCATTGGCGTGAATTAAAGTGGTTCCTTTTGATGTTGTTTGAGCAAAAGCAAAGTCACCATTGACTTGGATTTCGTCAATGTAAAACTGAATGTTTAGTTGAATTGTCTTGAAAACGAACTCATAAGAACTTTTTATTTGTTCCTGCCCAATTGCCGATGGTGCGCCTGAAGGCATAAAAACGCCATCATTGGTATAAAGCGGTAACACCTTATTAACATCTGATGCATTCAGCGCATCACGATAAGAGAAAAGCACTTTCTCAATTGCTGATTTTTCTATTGGAGTATTCATGGTAATTTTATTTAAATTGTTTGAATTATTTTTTACTTTGTTTTCACAGGCTACGAGCGCTACCAAAAGCACTACGCTAATTGCAATTCTCTTCATTCTTTTATTTTTATAGTTGTAATTTTGTAACTGCTGCTTTTGCTTCTTCAAGTGAAATAGTCTTACCTAATGCTCCAAACTGATGCAGATCACCAAAGACTTCAATGCGTATACTTTGGTCAATTCCACCAATATGCAGAGGTTCAAAACCGGCACTTGAAATGAGCTCTTCAATTTGAGAATTACTGTTTGTGTTGTCTGAAGCATAAAATAAAGTCATTTTGAAAGGATTTTTAAATGCATCGTTCTTAAGTGATTCGGCACCCAGCGTTCCGAATGCTTTTACCAGTTTAGCATTAGCAGGTAATAAGGCAGAAAGAATTTTTGCCGCTGATTCATTCTCATCAATAATTTTTTTGAAACCACCATTTCCATCTGGCGCAATAGGATTCGAAACGTCAATAATTATTTTTCCTGAAAGGGCATCATTATAGTTTTTAAGAAACTCTTTAATGAGATTGAAACCGATGGAAGGAATAATTACATCGGCTTCATTAATAGCCTCAGTAATCGTTTTGGCGGTAGCGGTAGCTCCAAGAGTAGTGGCAATTTTTTTAGCTTTTTCGAATTCTCTTGATGCTAAAATTACATTGTGATTGCCTTTAGTAAGGTTTGTTGCAAGAGCTATGCCTATGTTTCCAAGTCCAATTATAGCTACTTTAGTTGGTGATGAATTTTTCATTTTATCTTTGTATTAAATTGTTATGTCATTATTAACAATACAAAGATGCGATGATGTGTTCGCTCATGTCTATGAACTACTTTAAGAAATAGTCTTAATGTAGCTTAAGGGTAAGTGTTATTTCCCCGCTCTATCGTTTCTGATTTTGCTTAGAAATTCAGGTGTTACTCCAAGATAGGATGCTATTTGCGTGTTGGGCAATCGCATGGAAAGTTTTGGATATTGCTCCAGGAAAAATTCATATCGTTCATAGGCTGTCGAACTAAAAGTCTGCAACAATCGATTCTGAAGTTCAATGTATTTGTCTTCAATAATTACGCGAAAATTTCTATCAAACTTAGGATAGTTCGTATAGAGATACCAAAGATCTCCTTTAGATATTTGCAGAATTGTAGAAGGTTCAATCGCTTCAATATAAAGTTTAGAAGGTTTTTCTTTATGCAGACTATCAATATCAGCAATCCAATCGTTCTCAGTTGCAAACAAGAGATTGTGTTCCTTGCCAGTTTTGTCAACGCCGTACATTTTAAAACAACCTTCAACAACATAAGTAAAATATTTGCAGGTATCACTTTCTTGCAAAATAAACTGTCTGCGTTTTATTTTACGCTCGACCAAGCGGCTCAGTAAGGCCTCTTTCTCGTTTTCATCCAAAGAAAGATATTTGTCAAAGTGTCTAACTATATTTTCCATTAGTCTTATGTCTTGTAGGATTGCCTGTAAAATTTGGGTTCATGGCAATTTTAAAGATTAAAGATGCGAGTTTTTTCGATTAGGTACAAATTTTATGAATATAAAAAACAATTTAAAAAGCAACAAGTGACTACGATTACATAATTTTGCAAAACATAAAGCAACTACCTTCCTAATATCATACCATGAGCAAAACATTATTCAACAACAACCAAATTGGATTAGTATCAACTTTCTCCGAGCTTGTACAAACCGATTTCAAGGGAGAAATGAATGCATTGTGCTGGCACAGAAGTTCGGATGGTGATTTTAACGATGTTGTAGCGCAGTTGAGTATAAAAGGAAATATAACAGAAGTTTACGCTGAAGATCTGATTGCGCTCCAACTCTCAGAAAAGGGGAGTATAGCACGGGAAATAATCTTAAATGATTTACAATTACTAACTGATTTTGGCGCTTCGCCTTCCCTTAATTTATTGAAGTGTTACGAACGCGATGATGAATTTGATTTCATATCAACTGATGTGTATTCGTTTCATGTTGATCGTTCGCCAATTGCGACAGATACTTTTTTATGTACCTATCATGGTGCGGCAAGTGATATTATTTCTAATTCGGAAGCAGAGCAAAAAGTACTAATTCCGGAAGTCCGAACAAAGTTAAAAGAGCTGCATGATGGACCGCCAGAAGAATTCGAAGACTTTCTGAAGGAAAACTATTTTGATTTGCATTATCAAGCACTTGCAGACGTGAAGCCTATTAATTTAGGGTTAGTACATCTTTGGCGACTGGCCGTAGATCATCCGGAGCAGCAAGTGTTACCCTGTATTCACAGAGCACCAATAGAAAAGGAAGGGGAGTATAGGTTGTTGTTAATTTGTTAGCGATTTTTTTAATTCTTTATTAGTTTAACAACTTGATTTTGACTGTTTTCATTTTCTAATTAAAAACAGAGAGATAGGAGGGAACCATTATGTACGTTGCAGACCTAACAGTTTACAATTAATCTCTATATTTGATCATTAAATTAATCAAATGAACGAAAAAACGAAACCGTATGCCTTAATTACGGGCGCCAGCAAAGGGATTGGAAAAGCTATTGCTTATGAATTGGCCAAACAAGGTTATCCACTATTACTTGTCGCAAGAAGTGAGGAGGATTTAAAAGCACTATCTGATGATCTTCAAGTTAAATACGGCATCAACGCTCCTGTTTTATCAATTGATCTGTCGATAAATAATGCATCGTTAAAAGTCACCAATTGGATAAAAGAGAATAACTATCGGGTTGGCTTTTTAGTTAACAATGCCGGTTATGGTGTGTGGGGCAATTTTAGTGAGTCTTCTCTAACCGATCAGCTTGGTATGATGCAACTTAACATGAATGTAGTTGTAGAACTTTCACATTTATTAGTACCCATCCTTTCACAAGAAAAACAAGCCTACATTTTAAATATAGCGAGTACTGCTGCCTACCAAGCTGTACCTACGCTGGCTGTTTATTCAGCTACAAAGGCTTTTGTTTTATCGTTTACCCGTGCCTTGCGTTTCGAACTTGCCACAACTTCAATTTCAGTAAGCTGTTTTAGTCCGGGTCCGGTTGATACAGGTTTTGCTGCCAGAGCTGGTTTAAATGCTTTTAGCAAAATGGCTGAAAAGTTCAATATGCAACCTGATGAAGTTGCTAAAATTGCAGTAAAAGCCATATTCAACAGAAAATCGGAAGTTATTCCCGGTTTTACAAATATCATTTCGGTTTATGCCAACCGCATACTACCAAAGGCTTTCATCGAAAAAACGGCAGCCGGGATTTATAAAATTTAACTTTTTCAAAAAAAAATAAAAAAAATATTCTTTGCGTAAGTGAAATTATCTTACATTTGCTTAATATCTACTAATTCTATAGAACATGTGTAATAAAAAAAATATGTTTAATTTATCTGAAAACCGAATGCACGCCAACATGCGAATGTGTTGTTGCTGTTGCAACTCTTTTAGATAAAATTTCAAACGTTATTCTTTCATTTATTAAATCTATATATTATGGTATCTTCTTACAAAACCTTTACTCTTACTGAGCAATTAACTGACGAGCAAATTAACTTTTTTAACCATTATGGTTTTATCCACTTCAAAAAATTTATAAATCCGGAAACTGTTTCATCAATCATTGCTGCCTCGAAACAAGTGGAGCAAGAATGGATTGACAACGATCTTAAAAAGGTAAACGGTGTTCCAATTAAATTTGGAAAAGATTTAGATGGTTCACCTATTGTACAACGTTTTGCTTTTATCAATCAACATCATCAAACCTTAAGCGGTCTTTTACTTGATCCAAGATTCAATAGTTTATTAGAATTGGCAGGTGATGACGCAAGATTAGGTACGGAAGAAAAAGACGGAATGGTTTTCAATCATTATATCAATGGGCCGGAAAGTAAGTTTACAAAAATGGGCTGGCATACAGATGGTTTGAGAGATATTTTTTATGGCGGAAAATTAAACCCGATGTTAAATGTGGGGATTCACTTAAGCACTTTACAACCCGAAAATGGCGGTCTTAAAATCATTCCGGGCACTCACAAACAAAGTGTTTATCAAATGCTTTTCCGCAAAAAGTACTTTTTAGATAACAAACCCGATCCTGAGGAAATTTCCATCAATCCCGAAGCCGGTGATTTAACCATTCACGATGGCCGTCTGTGGCACAGAGTTGCAGAATCATCTATCCGTGGCGAAGAAAGTAGGAGGAGAGTGGTTTATATTCCAATTATAGCAGGAAAGTACGCTCCTAAAAACGAGAATAGCCCAACGGTTTTCTATCAACGTTTTGCAGGTATTGTTAAATAATATGCTGATTGTACTTGCATTTAGTTATCTGGTTAGATCAGGTAAGCTAAAAAGAACCACCGACTTTTTTAAAAATACCCAAAGAAAAATAAAACTAAAAATTGTAAAACTAGAACTGCCTATACTAGCAGGCGTATTAATATTAGGCTATTAATGGGGAAAGAAACACAGATTGAAGTGTATAGTGCAATTGTACAAAGAACATTTTCAGACCGTAAGCGAACTAATATTCTAAAAAGAGTAGAACAGTTAACGATCGTTTTTTTGCTTCCAAAGGTGCCTGAATTCATTTCGCCAAACGTACTCACCTTAATTGGTACACTTGGTTCGGGGTTAATTTTTTTAGCTTTTGCTTTAGGTACTTATTTCACCAATTGGTATTTGCTTCTCGGTATTATTGGTTTGGTTATAAATTGGTTAGGCGATTCTTTAGATGGAAGATTGGCTTATTATAGAAATATTCCACGTCGCTGGTATGGTTTTGCACTCGATATTATTGCCGATTGGATTGGTATTTTACTGATAGGATTTGGCTACTACATTTATGCTGAAAACGGCACACAAATAGTAGCCTTTGCTTTTGTCGCATTGTACGGTTGGTCTATCATCATCAGCCAGTTGCGCTACAAAATTACAAATGAATATCGTATAGATTCCGGTTTTGTTGGTCCAACAGAACTTAGATTTATTATTGCTTTAATTTTAATTATAGAAGTTTTATTTCACGGATCCATTACCTATTTGGCTGGTTTAATCTCTATCATACTGTTTATAATCAATACTATTGACAGTATAAAACTTTTAAAGTTAGGTGATTTAAGGGATAAAACTCAAGACTAATATGTTCAAGAGAAAATCTATTTTCATTTTTCTGCAAGCACAAGTTGCGGCATTTTTAGGGGGTATTACCGATTATGGCTTAATGATTTTATTGACAGAAGTATTTAAATTGCATTTTACCTTTTCTATTCTAATCTCCGGAACCGTTGGCGCGATTGTCAATTTCAGTATCAATAGATTTTGGGTATTTAAAAACCAATCCGGTTATAGTAGCCACATCAATAGTCAGCTTTTTAAATTTGCGTTGGTTGTATTGGGAAGTATCACCTTAAAATCATTTGGTACGTTTATTTTACAAAAAGTATTTCAAATCGATTATAGAATCGGAAGATTAATCACGGATAGTTTTGTCTCTTACGGATTCAATTACCCACTAATTAAATATTGGGTTTTTAAAGTAAACAAAAAACAGAATGTAACCGAATAGAATTGGCCTATAAATAATCCGTTGGTTGCAATTAAACTAAATGTTTTTTGACACATAGAAACATAGATTCTGATTTACAATTTGACGTGTTTTAAGAAAATCATAATTTTTACACATAGCTTATGCGATTTATTTTAAGTGTAACGCCTTTTTAAGCTTTGTGAACTATGTCTCTATGTGTTAAAATTAATTGTAGCCAACGGATAATATAAACATTTCGCTATGAACAAATTATCATTTAAATATTTTAGAAAATTACTAATCGTTATATCGATCTTAGTAAATATATTTTCTAATGATCTGATGGCACAATCCAAAAATCCATCGCCATTACATTTTCCAACGCCTAAGAATATAGATAATATGCTATTTTACATTCAGCGGGACCCCAATACAAACACTGCGATTTATGCCATAAACTACCAGGAAAATGGAAAAATAAACAAAAGCGATCCCATAAAAGCGTATTGGATTCGATATGCTGAGAAAGGAGATAAAAAAGATTTTAGTTACATACAACGCAAATTTGCATACGGAATAGAAAGCAAAACGGTAAATAATGAGGAGTTTGAACTTCAATTTGTATCGTATAAAAAGTTGCCTTTAATCTTAAAAAAGATAGAGTCAGATCAAAAATACCATGTTTTTGTAAGTGTAAATCAGAAAAAGATACAGGTAGAAAAAATATTTGTACGCATTGAAGGCGGTTCTTTTTGGCTACCCAATGTAAAGTATGCCGAGGTTACCGGAATTGATGCTTCCTCCAATAAAACAATAACGGAAAGAATGTTGTTGAAATGAGATAGATATCCAACAAATAAAAAGCTCTTTTGATAATTTGTAAGAGAAAAAGAATATATTTGAAATAGTAAAAAGCGAAACAAACCTCCGCAAATCTACCTCAAAAAGGATGTATATACGAAGGTTTGTTTCGCATATATAATAGTTAGCGGTAATCAAACCCATCAGACTCAAAACCATAATATTAAATATGAAAATATATTTTAAATATTTTATTTTTTTATTGCCAATGCTGATAATTGGATGCCATTATCATAGAGCGAATATGGTAATTAAAAATGAAACAAATAGACAAATTTGTTACTCGACTTTAGCTAAAAATGCAGATAACAAATATTATGAAATAGCAGCTGGTGGGAAAATCAACTCTCATAATCAAGATTCTCCAATAGTTAGAGGATGTTCAGATAGTTTTAAAATAGATATAAATAGTTATTCTGACAAGTTAATTTATATTGCATTCTATAATACTGAAGAACAACAATATGTTTTTAAAAATATTGATTCTATGTTGAATACAGGAAAACTAAAATTAATGAAGTATTCAAAAAAAGAACTTGATAATATGAACTGGGTAATTACTTACTCGGAAAAATAACAAGAACTACAACCAACTGTCGTTTCTACAAGAGATTTGGGCATTTGGCTGAATTTAAAGATGGTTTTGTACTTGAAAATTTGTGCATAATGGAAAAACTTGCAACTTTAATCCCAAACCTTTTGTAGCACCAGAACGTTACCAGCAATTAGGCAGCAGACTCAAGAATCTGACATAATTTAAAATCAAAAAATGAAAACAAAAACAGTACTATATTTTATTACAAGTATATTATTTTTATCTTGTATTGGATCAGATAACATATCTATACCTCATAGCATAGAAGATGCAAAAAAAGATAATTTACTTTTCGACATTTACATGCCTGATAAAAGAAATGTCACAATTAACAAAAAAGATTATATTATTGGTGAAGCATTTACAACCACTAAATTTAATTCGACAAAAGACAGAACAATAAATAAAAATGTTTTTGTATTTATTTGTAAATTAAAAAATGTAAAAACAGGTGAAAAATTTGAATACGATTGTGACGTTAATTACGATGATTACATCAATTTTAATTCAGAAAATGGAGGAATTTTTGATAGTAATTTAGGTATTGATTACGAAGATTCAAAAGTAAGAAATAAACTTGACACTATTAAAATTGGATTTATTGACTATCTAAAAGTAGAAAACACCATAATATTTACTAAAATTAAGTAAAAAAACTGCTAGTAAAAGCCGTTACAAGAGATTTAAGCATTTGGCTGAATTTAAAGATGGTTTCGTACTTGGGAAATTTATGCATAATGCAAAAAACGCACATGTTTAATTCCAAACCTCTTGTAGCGCCAGGACGTTGTGTGACATTGCTCCGTAAACGATACGCAGACGTTTTCAATCTAGCATCTAGCATAGAGCGGGGTGAAATTTCAATGGAAAAAAAGGTATTCTCGAGAAATTGAATTGCTTTAAAAGTCTTGCCTTCCGATAATGGTAATAATTTCTACCCGTTTATCTCCATTAATTTGATAATAAATAGCATCAACACCACAAACGCAATAACGATATCCTTTTTTAATATGGTCAGCAGATGGAAATAAAAAAGGATTTTCCTCTATTTTTTCAAAACAATCATAAAACATATTATAATAGCTGTCAGCTTGATTAATACCAAACTTGCTAACACCATAATAATAAATTCTTCTTAAATCTTCTTTGGCTTCGCTACTTAAATAATAGCTATACATTATCTAGGTAAATCTTTTTTAAATTCAGCTAACATTTCTTCTCTAGTTTGTTTTTTAGCAAAACCACTTTTTTCTCCCTTCTCTATTTTAGCTCTCACAAACTCATAGTATTCTTCTTGTGAACGCGCTTGCTTAATCAAATAGTTAATAGCTTCACTTTTACTGCTAAATTCTTCCGTATTAACCTGATTTTTCAACCACTCGTCATTAGGGGCTGTTAATGATATACTTTGTCGTGTCATAACAATACAAGTTTTTAGATTGGTGTAAATTTACACCAAAATTTCGAGATAAAAAATATCTTTATGAGTCATTAAAGTTTATAAAAAGCCTCCTGACTTTTTACTGTTAGTTCTTATTATAGTCGTGGATTTTTTACATTGAGGAGAAATATTCTAATAAAATTAGTTTTAAAGTTAGAGACATTTGCAGCAGCGTAAGGAAGAACACTTTGTAGAGCGGGGTATTGAACACATACCAATAGTCTTTTCATTATTCTCATAAGAGAAAAATCTCTGAAAAAACTGCGGTACAAAGTGCTTATTTTTTGTGATCTTTTTTTTCTGCGAAAGCCATTTTAAATTCTGTTTATAAGTACTTGAAATTTGGCTCAAAAGATCTTTTATACTTATGAATTTAATAAATTATATTTTTCATTGGTCAAAAATTTATTAACTCGCTTACCAAAATGAGTCCATAAATATATGTTTCCCGATTTTTCTATAATATCATTGGAAATAAAAAAGTTAAGAATTGCTGCGTCGAGAATGTTTTGAAGTCCCACCGTTCCATTATTGGCATATTTTCTAACTATTTCAATTGAATCCGATAGGCCTTTATTTTCTTTAATTTTGTTAACTAGTTTTAATATATCATCCTCACCAGCTTTTAACTTACTATCATCAGTATCAATAATTGGAAATTCGTTTGAATAATCTTCAATAATAAGTTTTAGCTGTTCAATTTCTTTATTCTTATCTTCTAACAATGTTTCGAAGCGTTTTTCATTGGAAAGATGAATCTCTCTTAAATTCATAGAGTCTTCTATAGTTAAAAGTTGTTTACTTTCCACAAAATTTTTTTTATTGACTCTCCATCTGTAATAAAGTAAGTCAAGCCAAAACGCTCCATTAGTTATTAATGGTAAAAATAATAATAGTACCGCTGTAGAAATCAAAGGATACCATACAATATGCCATGTGTCATTATAGTTTGCGGTTATGTAATCTATCTTTGTACTCCTAATATTTTTTTCACTAATAAAGATTGTTAAATAGATAATTTTCCAATTCCATATGAGCCATGACACAATTAAAGTTCCATAAAATGGGCTTGTTAGCCTTTGAGATAGAATTGATTCCACGGATTTTTTTGCTTCGTCGAACATTTTTTTAGTTTTAAGTTAGTTTTTTTAGTTTGATTAATTGCTTTCAATTTTATAGAAATGACCCTGATAGCCGTTGAAATTTTCTTTTAAAGTTACAACACTTATCTTGCATAAAATGGATTAATATCTTGCTATATCACTTTTTAAAATCCATCCTATTGTTTTGATTCGATTTGCATTCGTAAATTCGATATATACAAAATATTGAGAATAGGCAATAGCCGTGATGATTTCACCATAAACTAAGTAAGCTTTATTTTGGTTATAAATATCTGGTGCTGAATGAAAATGAGCTTTCTGTGATATCACCTTGTATTTAACATTGTGTTCTAAATTTGGTTTAGTGTAATAATTTTGATTATTTTCCGGGGAATAAACTTTATTCTGTAAAGAATAGGAACTTAAAAATCTACTGCTTATATAACCTTCGTAAGTGTCATAACTATTTGTATAAGTGTTGTATATTTTTACACTGACTTTTTCCCAATTGCCAAAATTGTAGAATGATGTAATTTCATCTCCGTAGTTTAATATCCTAATTATGTTTTCTGTAATTTCTGGACTTGTTCTTACATTGACCTGTGCTGTATTGATATATTTTTTGACTGAAGAGTTACTTGCTATATTACTTTCTTTTTCTTTTGTTTTAAAATAACCATTTACATGAGTTCCATCATTTCGGTAATATCCATCTACCCATTCTGTATTTGTATTAGTTGAGCTTGTGTAATTATAATTACTACGAGATGATGAATTATCATATGAAATATTAGGGTTATAATTTCCAGGATAACTGTAGTTGTCAGTAATAGTAGAATTAGAGGCTGTTCTTTGATGGGGTTGAACATAAGTCCCATTACTTCTATAATATCCTTTAACATTAACTTGAGAATAAGAATTAATAACAAATATGAAGAGAAAAAAATAATAAGTATTTTTCATTGATTTATAGACTAATAGAACTTTTTTGACAAACATCGTTCATAAAAAGGACAACTTAATACGTAAAAATACCTGATTTTGAATGCAAAATGCTATAAGTTTTTGCGGAAATTTATTTTTAAATGATTTTGGAAATGAGCTATATTATACAATTATTCCAAAAGCAGTCTTACAAAAAAAAGAGACTCAAAAAAAAATCTCTTTCTAAAATTTATATTTCTTTAAAATTATTATTTCACGATTAATTTCTCAAGCCTCACCATCATTTCATCTTTCTCTCTCAACATACGCTCGTAGAGCGCAATTTTTTCATCATATAATTGAACAATTTTGTCGACAGGATTGAAAGAGGGTTGGTAGCTAAATCCAGAAGCGACAGCGTTATCTTTAAAATCTTGGAATGAATAAGTATTTGCAATAACATTTACAGCTTGCTCTTCATCAAAATTCTGAAAAGCTTCAACAGGAATTTTTAATACGGCCGAAATTTGTTTCAACAAATTATCTTCAATTACATCTTTCTGCTCCAGCATAGAAATTTTCTTTTGGTTCCAGTCTTCGCCCAGATCATAAGCCAATGCTTCTTGCTTTATGTTAAGCATTTCTCTGAAACGTTTTATGTTTCTTCCCTGATGTATTTTCTGTTCCATAACGAATATTAATTTTTCTAAAAGCTCAAAGATAAAGCCATTTGCATTAAAAATCCTGAATTTCAAAGATAAAAAAATATCCTGTAAAACATCCTTTTTGTCAGATATTATATCCAATTTTCGATTAGATTATCCTTTTGAAAGAATAGAACTTCACTTCTTAATTTTTAAATCTATTGACTATGAAAAAGAAGAAATCATCCTTCGAAACTAGCTTTTGGGCAGGATATGCGACAGGAAATCCCCTTAAGGCAGTTAACGCTTTTTTTGATTTTGCAGACCTGGATTATTATAAACAAAGTTTAAATGAAGCGGTAATTTACAGCTATAAAACAAAAATCTACAGAGAGGACAATCCTTCTGATGTTTTTGTTTTGTATACCGTTTTCAGCTCCTTTCTCAAAGTCTGCTATTGTCTGCATGAGAAAAGCAAAAAACGAAAAGTGAAAGAATCTTTGCGCTGTGAAACGGTTTCTCATCTTTCTTCTCTCACGAAGGAAGAATACGATAATCCCTTTATTGTATTTCAAAAAGCATTTGATGAAAAAACACTGGAAAAATTTGAATTATTTCTATGTCAAATCCTGGAGCTTTCATTGTCTCCCCATCCCGGAGATTCGGATTCTGACCTGACCACGCCCTATATTCATTTAATCAAAATGTTCGATGCAGTGGAACAAATGAGAGAAAGAGGTGTTGAGAAAATAAAGAAAACGGATAAGGTTGTTGCTGTAACGGAATAAAATATCCGGTATTCGAATTTTAAAATACTATACTATGAACTTCAACATAGATTTTCTTTAGGTTATCCGTTATAAAAGCAAAAAAAGCCATAAAAGAAGAAGCCGTTTCAAGTTAGTATTGAGACGGCTTCTTCTTTTTGCTTATAAAATTATGTGTCGTTAAATAAAAGCATACAACAAGCACTAAACTTCTCAGTTTAATCTTTTTAAATTGTTCACGTTATAATTTAGCAATGTCGTCAGTTTTTTCATTTAAAAACTTCTACGAGCGCTAAGTTTCGCAAATAATTAACGTAATTTTGGTTTAATTAAAATGTTATTTATAAAAGTAAAATATGAAAAAAATTATTGTAAGTATGTTTGTTCTAAGTCAATGTTTTAATGTACATGGACAATCGATTGATAAAATTATCACGAAAAAGGAAGTAACTCGTATAGAGAAAATACTTTCGGCTGATGATATGCAGGGTAGGAGAACTTTTACTCCCGGTATTGACAAAGCATCTGCTTTTATAGAATCAGAGTTTAAAGAAATTGGTTTGAAAACTTTCAATACAGCAACAAATTATAGACAAGAATTTTCAATAACGGTCTCTAAAGCAGTTTCTTCAAAAATCACTATTGACGGCAAAGAAATAAATAATAATCAAGTTGCAACATTCTCCTACCTTCCTCAAATTTCTTTAACTGAAAAAAGCGATATTTCTATTGTAAAAATCAATAAAGGAGATAACATTGGAGATAAATTTAATGAATATTATAAAAGTTCGAAAAATCTTTTGGTACTAGTTGACCCTTCATTTGATAGTATTTTACCAAATATTCAACATATTGATCGAGTAAATTCTAATCCCGGAAACAATACAATTATGTTTGTTTTTGGCACCACAGAAGCGACCACTTTCTCTGTTGAATTAACGAATGTAATCTCAAAAAAAACATTGAATAATGTTGTTGGAATATTACCCGGAAAAACTAAACCAAATGAGTATGTGATTTTTTCAGGGCATTATGATCATTTAGGAATAGGCTCTCCCCAAGAAGGTGCTCCACATCCTGCAACCGATTCTATTTATAATGGTGCTAATGATGATGCGGCTGGAACAACTGCAGTAATTATGCTTGCGAAATATTTTAAAAAACAAAATAACAACGAGCGTACTATCATTTTTACCACATTTACAGCTGAAGAAATAGGTGGTTATGGAGCCAAATATTTTTCAAAACAGCTTGCGCCGGAAAAAGTGATTGCAATGTTTAATATTGAAATGATCGGAACAGAATCTAAATGGGGTAAAAACTCAGCTTACATTACAGGCTACGAAAAGTCGAATATGGGAGAGATTTTGCAAACTAATTTAAAAGGATCAAGTTTTACATTTTATTCAGATCCTTATCCGGAACAACAATTATTTTACCGCTCAGACAACGCTACGTTAGCCAAGCTTGGAGTTCCTGCTCATACCATTTCTACTTCAAAAATGGATAATGAACTAACGTACCACACAGCCGATGATGAATTTGAAACGTTAGATATTGATAACATGACCCAAATAATAAAATCAATTGCCTTAAGTTCTTCTTCGATTATTAGTGGAAAAGATACGCCAACAAGAGTAAATACTACTCAACTGAAATAACAGAAGTAAATTACACAGAATCGAAAAAGCACTGAAAATGATTGGTTTTCAGTGCTTTTTTATTATTTGTCTTGTCATGATATAGGTTGACTATTTTTGTTTTATTTATATCAAAAACATTTGATTGTAGACCCAAACCTAACAGGTTTTTAAAACCTGTTAGGTTTAATTCATATCTTTTTTGGAAGTAAAAACCCGTTAAATTCGATTGGAAAAACACAAAAAAAAGCCCATTTCGTTAAAAATGGGCTTTTCAGCTGTGACCTCGACTGGATTCAAACCAGTAACCTCTTGAGCCGTAATCAAGTGCGCTATTCAGTTGCGCCACGAGGCCTTTTTATTTCTCAATTCAGCTAAAATTCTGTAGCTTTGTTGAGCACTTATTGCGGCTGCAAAGATAGCTATAAATGTGAGATAAACAAGGAAAAAATAATATAAAAACAAAAAAAAATGAAGTTCGAAAGTTATATACGTGATATTCAAGATTTTCCCAAAGAAGGAATTTTATTTAAAGATATTACCCCGTTATTAAATGATCCTGTTGCCCGGAAAGAATGCCTATCTATTCTGCTAGCATCGCTAAACGGACAGGTTATCGACAAAGTTATAGGTGCTGAAAGTCGCGGATTTTTCTTCGGTATGTTGTTGGCTCAGGAATTGAATGCGGGTTTTGTACCGGTTCGTAAACCTAAAAAACTGCCTTACACAACTATTTCCGCTTCTTATGACTTAGAATACGGCACAGATACCTTAGAAATTCACACAGATGCCATCAAAAAAGGAGACCGCGTCTTGATACACGATGATGTTTTAGCAACGGGAGGAACGGCTAAAGCACTTGGAGAATTGGTAAAGGAATTGGGTGGAGAAATTGTACAGTTTAATTTTCTAATGGAGCTTTCATTTTTAAACGGTAGAGATAAAATTGCCGAAAACCCAATTTTTGCGGCAATAACCTACTAATCCACCGACTTTAACCCAAATCTGAAAATGAAATATATTTCTCTACTAGCAGCACTGTTCTTATTTTCCTGTAATAACCAAAAAACAACATCCTCTGAGATATCGGTAAAAACAGCAGCGAATAAAGAAAAGCAAATTCCAAAGGCTTCCCAAGAAGAGGCCTTTTTTAGCGCTATACGCCCAGGAGAGCGATTGAATAAAGGAAAAGAATACTCAGATGAAGTGGAATATGTAGAATACGATGACAACGGAGATTATAACCTGTTTACCATAAAAAAAGGCAAGGAAACTGTAGCATTGAACACTAATTTTGAAGGAACTGCTGCCTTTCTGAGAGGCGACATTTTAGAAATAACCTGGAAAATAGATACAACCTACAGTGCAGGCGACGGAGAGAAACTCGATTTCACACCTTGGCTGATAAAAGCTAAAAAAGTAAAAGACGGTAGCGTAAGTCTATTTAAAAGAAAATACAAAAAGCCAATAAAATATTATTCGACAGGCCAGGAGCAGTATACAAAGTCTTTTGCGGAATACCTCAATGTTTTGGTCGAGTATTACCTCGCAAATTCTAAAAAAGAGCTCGTAAAAGCAAACCTCCAAAATCCGGATACCAATTTGGTTTATTCGATAGAAAATGGAGATAAAGGCGGTCGCTCTTATGTCATTGTTGGAATTTCAAACGAATTCGAAAACCATACCAGTATAATTCAATGGTTGTATTTAGATAACGAAACCAGGAAATTATATGAGTATGATTTGGCAAATGATACATTAATCGAATTTAAGTAGTCTTTTAAACCAAAACAATTTTATGCTTAATCGCATATAAAACTAAACCAATTCGGGTTTTGATTTCGAGCTTGTCAAACAGGGACTCTCTGTAACCATCAATTGTTTTGGGACTCAGACACATTTCTGAAGCAATTTCCTTATAGGTTTTTTCACTGCAGGCATGTCTTATAAAAACAATTTCTTTTTCTTTTAAACTGACTTTTTTAGAATCGTCATTGGCTTTTTTCACGAGCATTCCTGAGACCAATTCGGTAAAATAGAAGCCTTTATCGATCACGCACGACATGGCTTCTTTAAATATTTCTGGCGAAGTGTCTTTTAGTAAATAACCTCTGGCACCATTAGTGATCATTTTGATGATAATTTCTTCATCATCGTTTACCGATAGCGCTATAATTTTTAAAGAAGGCCTGTTTTCTTTGACCCATTTCATTGTTTCAAGGCCGTCTAACACAGGCATATTGACATCTAAAAGAATCAAATCTACCTCTAAGTCTGTGTTTTCCTGAAGATAGGTTATAAAAACTTTGCCGTTTTCAAAGCGATTGACCACGTCAAATTCTTTAAAACTATTGATCAAAAGCTGCAAGGATTGTGAGAACAACTGGTGATCATCGACAACAATAATTTTATTTTTAACTTTTGTTTTCATCGGGTGTGGTTAAGGGATATTCTAAAGTTATACTTGTTCCGGATGTATTGGATTCCATAATTAGTTTAGCACCAATTAGTTTAGCTCTCAATTTCATATTGTTTAAACCAATTCCGGAAGTGACTTTTTTGGTGTCATAACCAATTCCGAAATCCTTCATTTTTAACTGAAAAAGGTCTGCTGTTGTCGTAATATCCACCTCGTACAAATCGCTGAGGGAATGTTTTAAACTATTGTGCAAAGCTTCCTGAAAAATGCGGTAAATAAACAAATCATGCTCTTCGTTAATCTCAGGTATTTCTCCTGTAAATTTATAATTATAGTGAATGTGTTTCAGTTTTTTTATGCGTTCCAAATCCTGTTTTATCGCTTCTATAAAATTGGATTGCAATAAGTTATCCTTGTTTATAATGCGGGATAAAATCCGAATCTCGTCGAGTGATTTGGCTAAAACATGCTTAAGATCAGTCAGTTCTTTGCTTTTAATTGATTTTCCGGTCTGTATATACATATTAAGCTGCATAATTCCCACTGAAACAATCTGGCCAATATTGTCATGCAGTTCTTTGCTAATTTCGGATAGCGTCTGATCTTTAATCTCAATCCTGGTTTTGACTAACTCTGATTGAAAGTACATTTCAGATTCCATTTTTTCAACCAGATAATTGTTCTTTTTCTTCAAAAAATAGAAAAAAAGCACAAGCAACGTGATGAGTAGAGTAAAAAAAACAATACCTAATGAAATGACTAATAATTGTATTTCTTTTCGCTCCATATAAATCCGATTATAAAACAACTGTGTGCCAGAAAATTTAAAATAAAAACAACTAAACTAAAAATAGAGTCGTCTTGTTTGATTAAAAACCAGTTTATCGCTAGCATAAAAGGCAGAAAAGGAACGTGAAAGACCAATATGCCTAAGATATACCAAAAAAAAACAGATTTTTTAAAGTTTAATATTTTGTCTGAATTAAAGATCTCTACCAAATAGAGACAGGCAAGTATCATCACTACTATAACTCCAATTGCAAAACTGTATGTAAACGAGTGATTCATATCTTCTTTGAAATATAAAATATTCAAAAAAAAGGAAACCACGAACAGCCCTAAAAATAGTACCGCAGAAATTCTGTTATCCCGCTTCAATAAAAGGCTTCTGAGTAATAGTATATAGGCTGAGAAACTAACGAACATGTAAAAATTATAAACATAATAATTTAACAAACCTGTCCATTGTGTAAAAAAGTAGCCGACTATTTCAATTAGCACTGAAAACCAGATTAAAAGTACTAAAAATTTAGCTTTATTACTAGGAAGTTTATGCAACGAGATTAACCCGATGATTCCTGATAGCAAAGCTAAATAGACGATATAAGATCTTAAAAATTCAAACATAATTTTTTTTAGTAGGTTAGGCTAGGTGGTCTTCCTATGTTGCCATAATTCATTGGTTGAATGCTTTCTATGTCATGGGATTCCTCTTCTTCAACCGTAGAAGCAAAACCTTGCATTTTGTTTGCGCTCGATACTGAGCTTGCTTTTTTTCCAGTAGGAGCCAGAAAAAGTGTCGTCAGACCTGCTTTCTCGCCATGTTTTTCGTCCTCCGGGTATACGCCAAAATAGAATCGGATTCCATCTACGTCATATCCGTTTTCAACTCCTTGTGTTTTAATATACTGTATATAGCTTTCTAAAGCTTCCAGTGAATACCAAATGGCATTTGCATCGTCTTTTTTGGTTGATTTACGTATTATTTTCGCTCTTTTATGCGTGTAATTCGAATTCAGCTCCTTGGCAAATTCTCTCGTTATCAACTGATTGGGTTTTGAAGAAGGGTTTTTCATGTTTTTTAGTTTTAAAGTGTAATTAGTTAAAAAGTTATTAATTAAGGTTTTTGATAATCTTACGTACAAAATTATTTCAAATGACAAGATGCGACAAGGGGGAATTTACCCTTTTTTACGCAGGTAAATTTATTTAAAAATTTGGGCTAAAGCGCTGTTACAGGATAATTTCTAATGATACAATTTTACATCGTTCCTTTTTTCGAACAAATGAGTCAGGCGAAACTCAAAAAAAAGAGCCAATTAAAAATGTAAAACTTTAAATTATTTAATTATGTCACAACCAACACCTCTAGGTTACCCACATGCAGGAGCCGGAACAGTAGAAATCCTTTTAGAAAAAGAAGATGGAGCAGATTTTGCAGTCCTTTTTTCACCAGATCCCAACAATATGTTATTGAGAGACGCGGGATTACCAATGCAGTTTTATTATTATCCAAAAGCACCACGTCTGGCGAAACACCCTGACGGAAGATTCAAATTCTCTATGCAGGTTTTTAAATCAGAAGGAGATTCCTCAACCGTAATCGGTGCAGAAGGACTGGAAGAAGAAGCAGGAGCTTATACTACATTGACAAGCACTATAGATTTACCGGAAGCTTTATTAAAGAAAGCAATCGATAAATTGAAAACAAAGCTTCACACGAGCTACAATAATCAAAGAACTTCAAAACTTTTTGGATTGTTTTCTTTCCTGAAAGGAGTTGACAGAGATTTTGACGAAACAAACGTTAGACCGATACAGTTAACAGAGAATAAAATTGCCATGCATATAGTAGGAGAGAAGTCTCCAAACAATCCTTTTGGAGGGGCTAATCCATGGACATTTAATATTCAAGGAGAAGGAAACGGAAGTACTTTTGGACTTGGAGACAATGCATTGTCTGTATTAATGGGACGTAACAGTGCTTCATTAGTGAAAGGCGCTTTAGAAACAGGAACCAATAACCTGGTTGTCGAGAACAGTATCAAGTACAAAGGATATATGCCAACAACAACTATTAAAACTACTGTAGATGTCAAAAAAGTACACACTTATTTTTCTGCTAAAGTAAATGCCAGCTGGTCATTTGTTGATGTGAACTGGGAACATGAGTATGAGAAAATCTTAACTCAGGGCGGAATTATCAGTGAAATCATCACAGACAACCAATTCTCTAACGAGGAAAGAAAAAAAGTAGAAGAAGCACTTTTAACCAAACAAAGAGATTTTGCTTTTCAAATGGTTCAAAAACAAATTTTTGATGCTCCTGAAAAACAATTTACGCCGGCATCTACACCGGAAAAACCAGGAGGATTCTTTAGAGTGCTATTTGGACTGGGCAGCGTAGGAGTAAGCTTAAAATCCGGAACTCAAATTAGAGAAGTAAAATTTACTGATGAAATTAAATTCTCTGCCATTGAAGTTTTAGATTCAAAAATCAGTGGAAATCTGACTCCTTTGACTTTAAAATCAGGAGCTGAAGCAAAAGCAGAACTTAAAAAATACATCACTGAGATTCAGCTTGATGAAGATTTTTCTAAAGTTCAGGTAATTGCGTCCTTAAACGGTGGTTTGATTAAATTGGACAAAGACAGCGATATTGTAAACGACAGTCCAGTGAGTCAGGTTTCTATCGAAGTTGGTTATCCGGATTCAAAAGGAAAAATAATCTGGAAAAGCTCCGGAAGAATGATTGCACCTGAAGGTACTCCGTATGTGAAAAATACGAGCAAATCCGGTAAAGAAATTGACGCGATTTTCCCGGCAACATGGAATGATAAATCTAAGGAGAAAAATGCTTTTGTCTTTGATTTTGTGAAAAACAATGGTTCAACCAAAATTAAAGTAAGACAAGAGGTAATGTATGAAAAAGACAAGAGAATCAAATTAAAAGACACCACCAGAGAATTTGAATTCGAAGGAACCAAAGTGTTCGTACCACTACCGGTGATGAACATGATCAATTATACATTGTCTACCGAAGAACTTTTTGAATGCGACACTTTGGAGGTTACTTTAAAAGTAGACAAAATGTCAAGTAAAAAATTCAAATTTACAGCCGACAATTTTGAAGACGCGATACCTTACAGAGCTTGGTATGAATTAGATTATACCATAAAACCAACTGAATACAAAGTAAAATATACTTGTAACGGTAAAATTGGTAAAAAAGCCAAAAAGGTAAGTATCTCTACGGATTATCAAAAAATTGATTATTTAGAAGGGGATGTTTTATTCGAAATCCCAACGGGAACTGCTGCTCAAAATGCGGACATAGAAAAAATCAGAGCGCCATTTATGGAATAGTTTTTTTCTAAACAAACAAAGGGGACATTTTGTCCCTTTTGTTTTCTAAACCTAATTAATCATTAAAATGAAACATCATGCCAGATTTAAATACATTCAAACTTGAAGGAACAAAACTGGTTCCCACCAACAGATTCAACCTCGAACCGGCAAAACCCAGTGCTTCATTTACGGTTGCACCCAGTGTCAAAGTAGCTGATTTTAAAGTTATCGAACATCCTGTAATTCATTCGATAAACATAAGACCGGAGATCATTCTAATACCCTTGGATATTTATTTTCCATTGATTGAAAACGATACCATAATAAATGAAAATTCCACTTTCAAAGATTATAACAATCCTGATATAACCTTATTTTTTCCCGAAATAGAACTTACACCAAACAACAACACGGTGTTCTATTACGAAAACGTACTGGATAAATCCGGGAATAAAAGCGGATTACTTGGTTATGTTACTTTAAAATACAACATCAAAAACAAACAAGTAAGCAGCAATCAGAGGAATATTGCTTTAAATTTAAGAGAAGCAATACTAAATCTGAAAGTAAACGGAGACCTGGTCAGAATCAATGGCGTAATTAATACCTTAACCAAAGAAATACAATTTGACCTAAAAGATGAAGCCGTAAAAATTGCCTATTTCAACCTGATCTCGCAAATTGAAAGCGCCAAATGTAATATCGATTTGTTCTTCGATTTTAAAGGATACTCCAAGTACAGAAGAAACCTTTTGTTTGCCAGAGATATTTCCTTAATCAACACTAAAATGGCGATCAAAAGTGATTTAGTGGCTCCTAAAACACTTTCGACAAAAGCAAATTTGATAAGCAGTCCTTTGCTTGTGAAAGCAGGACCTGCAAAAAGCATGATTTCAAGCAAATCCATTACCGAAATTCAAAGAGAGAATAATATCGACACTTCCATTCAGGCAGAATTGGTTAAAAGCACTTTTTTATTAAAGGTAAATAAGACCGTAGGGTATGCTGTTTCAAAAGAACCCGCAACCAGTCTTTACAAAACAGCCGATGGAGGGTTTATTGTCAATCCTTTTAATCTGAATGAAGATTTCTCTCAGTTCAAACAAATATTTGTCGCAGGAATAAATTTCAGCAAACTTTCGATTTACAAATCGATGGTGCAACCCAATACCTTTTTACTGATTTCTAAAATGTACAGTCTTTCTAAAGATTTAGATACTTTAAAACCTTGCATTTCGACAATTTTTCACGCCTTTGAAGACGGTGTAGGTTCTTCGGAAGAAATCTCAAAAATTAGTTTCCAGTTTGCTATTGGCCCAAATCTTTCCGAATTTGATTTGGCAAAGCTAAAAATAGCACTTTTGAACAACAATTTTATTGATGGAGACACGACCGATTATTTCAATAAAGTTCAGTTTCTCTTTCCAAATGATATCGAAGCCGAGTACGAGGTGAGCGGAAATTACTTTTTGCAAAAATCAGATATTAATGTAGACGGGAAACATTTTCTGTTCAATCTCTCTACTGAAAATCTGGCCGAAGCAAGTATAATGATCAACGCTTTAAACAACACCATTTCACAGTTTGCTAATATTAATTTTAAACATAAAGAAATAAAAGACACGAGTGTCATTGAATTGAATATAGAAAAAACGATTGGAGAAATTATCGCTGCTTCGATAGATAATGATCTGAAGAAGATTCAAATTAAAAATCAGTCCTTTTCCAGTTGCAGGCTCAATTCTATTCTTTTGGTTTACAATCAAAACGCAACGTATTTTAACAGTACCTTTTTCAATAGTTATCCGCAGTTAATCAGTAACGACAGCAAGGTTTTGGACAGTGCTGTTCTCAATCCGAGTAGTGCACCAGGGAATTTAGAAAATGTATTTTTTGATTTTGAAAACATTGAAAATATTAGTTCCGAATTCAACCAGATCGTTTCGCAATCTACAGACTACAATCGTTACATTCAGATCGAAATAAAAAAGCAAGCCGCAGCCACAAGTAAAATTACAGTAGAGTTAACGGTTCTGGAATCTGGAAGTAAATTCAGCATTGAACGCTTAAAATCGGAATTTTCGACTCCGATCCTCTTTAATTTCATTGTCAAAAATACAGGAGTAAATTCGACCCTTATTTCGTACAAAACAAATTATTTTGACAAAAACGACAATTTGGTAAAATCCAAAAATGAAGTTTTTGATTTCTCAACCTCTTCCAAAATAACGATAATCAAGTAAAGCCATGAGAACTATAAAATTTGGAGTCAAATCAAGTGAGGTGTATTACTTAAACGAATTACTCGCAAAACGCAATTACAGCGTCATCGTTTCAGACTATTTTGGCGTTGAAACGGATAAAGCGGTAAAGGATTTTCAGTTAAACAACAATCTGGTAGTTGATGGAATTGTGGGACTAAAAACCTGGTCAATGCTTTTAGAACAAAGTGATGCCGGATCTTTATCCAACAACAAATTACTTTCGGAGCAAGATCTTATCGATTTCTCGAACGACCATAATCTTGAATTAGCAGTTGTTAAAGCGGTAAATCAGGTTGAAAGCAATGGCAAAGGTTTTCTGGTAGACGGGAGGCCAAAAATTCTGTTTGAAGGCCATGTTTTCTGGAGGGAATTAAAAAAGAGAGGCATCAATTGTCAAGCTTATGTCAATTCAAATACGGCCAATATTCTCTATCCTGCTTATACCAAAAAGTATTATGTGGGTGGAGAAGGGGAGTATACCCGTTTAGAAAAAGCGATGAATTTAAACTCGGATCCAGATTTTAGTGACGCTGCAAAGTGCTCGGCCTCTTGGGGGCTCTTTCAGGTTATGGGATTTAATGCTGTTTCTATCGGATATGCGAACATAAACGAATTTACAGAAAAAATGAATCTAAATGAAGGGGAACATTTAAAAGCTTTCGGGTTCTTTTTGAAAGAGAATAATCTGATTTCGGTTTTAAGAAACCAAAAATGGGCTGAATTTGCCCTTAAGTACAACGGTGAGGGGTATAGAACAAACAAATACGATGAAAAACTAAAGAGTGCTTACGAGCGATTTGCGTCTTAAAAAAAAATCCGACAGCTCTTTGAAAACTGTCGGATTTAATTATAGTAAGAAAGTTCTTTTTTATCTTAAACTTGCTCCAAGTTCGGTCTCAAATGCATGTTGCAATTTCGACATGATTTTATCAATCTGAACATCTGTAAGTGTCTTAGTATGATCCTGAATCGTAAAACTTAAAGCGTAAGATTTTTTACCTTCCGGAAGATTTTTACCTTCATAAACATCAAACAAATTCACATCTTTCAAAAGTGTTTTTTCCGTTTGTTTCGCCAAATTATAAACACTCTCGTATGTTGTTTTTTGATCGATTAACAAAGCCAAATCTCTACGAACTTCAGGATACTTTGGAATTTCGGTGTATTTGATTTTTCCGGTAATAATTTTCAATACCAAATCCCAGTTGAAATCAGCAAAATAAACATCTTGTTTGATTCCGAAATGCTTTAGGATCGGTTTTTTAATCACACCCATTTCAACTAATACATCATTGTTGTAACAGATAGATGTTCCTTCAGAGAAAATATCAGACTGCACAGGATTATTAGATATTTTATCGATTCCTAAACGGGCTAAAATAGCTTTAACATATCCTTTCAATAAAAAGAAATCTGTAGCTTTCTGAGGGCTTGTCCAGCTTTCTTTATTTCTGTCTCCGGAAATGGATAGCGTTAAATGTTTGTGCTCTTCATAACCGTTAAGGAATTTGTGGTAGGTTTTTCCAAATTCAAACAATTTCAAATCAGAACTTTTTCTGTTGATGTTGTATGAAATCGCTTCCAAAGCAGAAAACAGCAAAGATTGACGCATAGTTGCCAAGTCACTACTTAACGGATTAAGCATGGTCACATTATGCTCTTCTTTTAACATAGCCGATAGTTTTGTATAAGCAGCTGTTGTTAAAGAATTGGCCATCATTTCATGAAAACCTTGCGAGTTCAATTGAGAACCGATTAGGTTCTGCACTTTGTAATCTTCTGTTCTTGGTGAATTTGCAACCGTAGCATTAAACTTCTTCGAAAACTCGATATTGTTGTAACCGTATACTCTTAAAATTTCTTCAATTACATCAATTTCACGTTGTACGTCCACGCGGTAAGCAGGAATCGTTAATCCCAAACCGGAATCAGAAACACTGTTTACTTTGATATCTAAAGAAACCAGTATTTTTTTGATCGTATCTTTTGGAATTTCCTGACCGATAATTTTATAAACATGACTAAAGTTCAATAAAACAGAAAAATCCTCTACCTTTTTAGGATACACCTCAATTACATCAGAGGTGATTTTTCCACCTGCAACTTCCTGAATCAAAAGAGCAGCACGTTTTAAAGCATATTCTGTAATAGTCGGATCAATTCCTCTTTCAAATCTAAAAGAAGCATCTGTGTTTAACTGATGTCTTTTGGCTGTCTTACGAACACTAACCGCATCAAAATAGGCACTTTCAAGGAAAATAGAAGTAGTTCCTTCAGAAACTCCTGATTTTTTTCCTCCAAAAACACCGGCAATGCAAAGTGGTCCTTTTTCATCACAAATCATCAAATCTTCTGCATGCAATGTTCTTTCCACATCGTCTAAGGTTGTAAATTTTGTACCCTCAGCCAATGTTTTTACACTTATTTTTCCGTTGACTTTTGCAGCATCAAAAGCGTGCAAAGGCTGTCCCAATTCATGTAAAACATAATTGGTAACGTCAACAATATTATTTTTTGGAGCTAATCCGATCGCTTTTAGACGATCTTGCAACCAGCTTGGAGATTCTCCAACAGTGATCCCCGAAATCGTAACACCACAATATCTTGGAGCCAAAAGAGGCTCTTCAACAACCACATCAATTTTAAGGGTACGCATATCCACTCTGAAATTGCTTACAGAAGGTGTAATTAATTCGATGTTTACGCCACGTTGCAGCATTCCGGCTCTAAGATCACGCGCTGTACCATAATGGCTCATGGCATCGGCACGGTTAGGAGTCAATCCAATTTCGAAAACTTCGTCGCTTACGATATCAAAAACTTTAGAGCCCGGAGTTCCAGGTACTAATTTTTCGTCTAAAACCATAATTCCGTCATGACTGGTACCAAGACCTAATTCATCTTCTGCACAGATCATTCCGTGGCTTTCTTGTCCACGAATTTTTCCTTTTTTAATGGTGAATTCTCCACCGTCTTTATCATACAAAACTGTTCCGATAGTAGCAACTGCTACTTTTTGTCCGGCAGCAACATTAGCAGCTCCACAAACAATCTGTATAGGAGCTTCCAATCCGATATTTACAGTCGTAACGTTTAGTCTGTCAGCATCGGGATGTTTTTCACAGGTAAGCACGTGTCCTACAACAATTCCTTGTAAACCACCTTTAATGGATTCATATTTTTCAACAACTTCGACTTCCAGACCTAAATCTGTAAGTAATTCTGATGTTTGTTCAGAGGTCCAGTCTGTCTTAATGAATTGTTTTAACCAGTTGTAAGATATTTTCATGTTAACTTTTTTATTCTTGAATAAGGGTGTAAATATAAGGATTGATCAGCGGAGTTGGAAACAATTTTTTTGTTTTTTGCCGTATAAATTTACCTTTCAACGTTATAATGATGCAACAAATTTAACACAAGCATTTTGTAATCTGTTTGTAATGAGTTGCTACACTACTTTGTAAGGGGATTTAAATCAGTTCTTCCACGTGTTTTTTGATATTTTCCGAAATCTTTCTGATCGGCAAATCATTTTCATCATCACCAAAAGGATCTTCAATTTCTTCGGCTATAAGCTCTAAACTGGCTAAGACGTAAAAGATAAAAACAACCACCGGTGCTACATAATATCCTAAACTTACTGCATATCCAAAAGGCAATGTCATCGTATAAAAAAAGATGAATTTCTTGATGAAAGCACTGTAAGAGTAGGGGATAGGCGTGTTTTTGATGCGCTCGCAGGCACCACAAATATCGGTAAAAGATTGTAACTCCTCATTTAAAATAATGAGTTGATCTCCGGTAATTTTTTTAGCATCATACAAATCATTGATTTTCTGATACATGATTCTTTTTACCTGATTCGGTTTGTGTTTTTGATGGTCAATTTCTAAATCTACATCTTCAAAAAGCTGTTTACCGGTATCCTCATTATTCAAATGCTTCTGCAAAACAGAAGCATATGTTGGTATAATCTTACGGAAAAATTTCCTGTCGTTTTCTTCTTTTAAAATAGCGGAAAGTTTTATCGCTAAATTACGACTGTTGTTTACCAGTGCGCCCCAAAGCTTTCTGCCTTCCCACCAACGATCATAAGCTGTGTTGGTTCTGAAAACAAGCAATAGGGATATTACAAAACCAAGCATTCCATGCATAATAGGAATGTTCTGGATGTAGTCATTTTTGGTGACTTTAAAATATTCAAGTTCAACATATCCAACCGCTCCGGCGTAAACTCCGATGGCCAGCATAATTGGAAATAATTTTCGAACGGTATCTGATTTATGAAAATGAAAGATAAAAGAAAACCATTCTTTAGTATTATATGAAATCATTTAAGTTTGTTTTGAAACAAATTTAAATTAAAAATTCATATTTCCCGCCAATTCTTTTAGTGCAATTTCAGATAATTTTGCCTGATATTGGGCATTGCTGTAACGTACCTTTGCGTTTACATAATTAAGCTGAGCTGTTCTGAAATCGATAGTTGTGATCGTTCCGATTTTGAATTTATCCAACGTAATCTCTAAGTTTTGTTTAGCGATTGCTTCGTTATTTTCCTCAAGACCAATCAATTCTAAATTGGTCAAATACGTCTGAAAAGCAGTACTTAACTGTGTATTCAAAACCATATTTTGCTGCTCGATGGCAATTTGAGAATTCTCAATCTGCAGTTTAGCCACTTTTTCATTTCGATGCTGATTAAAGCCGTCAAAAATATTCAGCGTCGCATTAAAACCATAATTTAAACCTCGGGAAGAAGTAGCGCTGGTAAATCCTAAACTCGATTCACTTTCGTTGAAATTATAACCCGAAGTCAGTCTTACAATTGGATAACGATCAGCTTTGACTTGTTTCAACTGCAATTCAGCTATACGTTTGTTTATAACCTGCGCTTCTAATGCCGGATTCTGTTTTTGAGCTAAATCCACTAAATCATTTAAAATCAATTTATTATCAACAGTCACCAAATCAGTTACTTTAAAATCTATTCTTGAATCACGTGCTAAATACTGCTTCAATAAAATTTTGGCATTAGCATAAGATTCTTTTTGTCTTAACAACGCCACCTGATCCGAATTTAGATCCACCTGCGCATTTAAAACCTCTAATTTTGAAGCTTTACCAATACTAAAACGATTTTTAGCTAAAGTCAATCTTTGGTTCGAAATTACAATCGTCGTATCCAATGCAGCTAATTGTTGTTGCTGCTGCACCAAGTCATAATAAGCCGAATTTACTTGTCCAATCTTGATCAAAATGGTTCTTTTAAGCTCTGAATCGCCCAGTTTTTGAAGTTCTTTTAACTGATCCAATTTCGCAAACATTTTCATTCCGTCAAAAACCGTCCAACCCAGACTTACACCGTAGCTTAAACTGTTGTTTTTGGCATTTTTCAATGATGTAGAAGTTCCATCCTGACGTGTTTGTGATGAATTCTGAATATTGTTGTTATCTGTAACCGAAGCCGTTGCGGTAGGTAACATTCCTGCGTTTCCGACCGTAACATTAGTCTCACTTATTTTCGTGTTGTTTTTGGCAATCTTAATTTCAAAGTTATTTTCCAAGGCTATTTTCATAGCATCTTCAATAGTTAAAACTTCTTGCGCTTGTACTTTTGTGAGGCAGAAGAAGCATACTAGCAGACTACTGAATAAAATTTTAGTACTCATATTTGTTTTTCTTTTGACAGGAATTCACCAGCTCAAACTTTGGTAATAGTGAATTCCTGACTAATAAATTATTTACTTTCTTTTTCGTATTCGTCAATATGATCAAACTCCGGATAGTGTTTTCTGGCTTTAGACCACATCAGGTAAATTGCCGGAATCACAAAAAGAGTTAGAGCCAAAGAGAAAATAGTTCCACCCACAATAACAACTCCCATTCCGATTCTACTCGTCGATGCCGCTCCAAGTGACATTGCAATTGGTAAAGCCCCTAAAGCAATCGCCAAACTCGTCATTAGAATTGGACGCAAACGCGCTTCAGATGCTTCTAAAATAGCTTCCAGCTTCGGTTTTCCTTGCTCTCTTAGCTGATTCGCAAATTCAACAATTAAAATACCGTTTTTAGTTACCAATCCAATAAGCATTACCGTTCCAATCTGACTAAAAATATTCCAGGTTTGATTGAATAACCATAAAGAGAATAGAGCACCTGCAACAGCCATTGGCACTGTAAGAATAATGATAAGCGGATCGATAAAACTTTCAAACTGAGCGGCAAGAATTAAAAAGATCAACAGCAAAGCCAATCCAAACGCGAAAGAAGTATTAGAGCTACTTTCAACAAAATCTCGTGATTCTCCACTTAAATCGGTCGTAAAAGTATCATCTAAAACTTTAGCTTTAATCTGATCCATAGCCTGAATACCATCGCTGATACTTTTGCCCGGCGCCAAACCTGCAGAAACAGTAGCCGACATATAACGGTTATTGTGATACAATTGAGGCGGATTACTTTGTTCCTCGATATTCACAACATTGTCCATCTGAATAAGCTCTCCTTTGCTGTTTTTAACAAACATAGAAGTTAAATCCAGAGGCTTAGAACGGTCCTTCTGATCAAATTGACCAATAACCTGATATTGTTTTCCGTTTTTAATGAAATAACCAAAACGCTGACCACTTAAAGAAAGCTGTAAAGTCTGCGCAATATCAATAATAGAAATTCCTAAACTCTCGGCTTTGGCACGATCGATACTAACGTTGATTTCGGGTTTATTAAATTTCAAGTTCACGTCGGTAATAGAGAAAACATCACTTTTACCTACTTCTTCCATAAACAAAGGTATTTTTTCTCTTAGTTTTTCGAAATTCGGCGCTTGAATGATGTATTGAATCGGCAAACCACCACGTCTGTTTACGGCAATAGTAGGTTGCTGAATCACAGATGTTTTAGCATCCGGATATTTTTTCGTCCATTTTGTTAATTTGTCCGCAATGTCTTTTTGAGACAGTTTTCTTTCGTTTGGTTCTTTTAATGAAAGCCTGATAAAACCGGTGTTTGTTGCAGAAGCTCCAAAACCAGGCGCGGTAATCACCAAGCTCACTTTTTTCTCCGGAATAGAATCATCTACCAATCTTGATATTTCCTGCATAAAACGGTCCGTGTACTCATACGAAGAGCCCTCAGGAGTTGTCATACGCATGGTTACCGAGCTACGGTCGTCATAAGGAGCGGTTTCTTTTGGAAGTATCGTAAAAAACAAATAAATCAACCCAAAACAAGCAATTAGAATCGGGAAACTGATCCATTTTTTCGCCATAAATCGGTTTAAAGCATCCGCATAACCGCTGTTTAGCTTTTCGAAAAAAGGTTCTGTTTTAATATAAAATTTTGATTTTTTTTGTTCTCCACCTTTCATTAAATAAGCATTCAACATTGGCGTTAAAGTCAATGATACGAAGGCCGAAATTAATACAGCAGCACCAATTACAACTCCAAATTCCCTAAAGAGTCGGCCGACAAAGCCTTCCAGGAAAATTACAGGTAAAAACACAGCCGCCAAAGTCACCGAAATCGAAATTACAGCGTAAAAGATTTCGTTTGATCCTTTAATAGCCGCTTCAATAGGCGACATGCCTTCTTCTACTTTTTTGAAGATGTTTTCCGTTACCACAATTCCATCATCTACCACCAAACCTGTCGCCAAAACAATAGCTAAAAGAGTCAGTACATTGATTGAAAATCCAAAAAGCCACATGATAAAAAATGTCGCAATTAAAGACACCGGAATATCGATTAAAGGACGGAATGCAATGGCCCAGTCCCTAAAAAACAGGTAAATGATAATAATTACCAGGATAATTGAAATTCCTAAAGTCTCCGCCACCTCTAGTACTGATTTCTTAACGAAAATAGTATTATCCAGCGCAATATTAAGTTTGATGTCTTTTGGAAGATCCTTTTTTAAGGCATCGTATTTTTTATAGAATTCAGCCGAAATATCCAGGTAATTGGCCCCCGGCATTGGAACAATAGCCAAACCAATCATCGGAAGTCCTGATTGGCTCAATTTTGTCTCTATGTTTTCCGGACCTAATTCAGCACCACCAATGTCACTTAACCTGACAATGATATCACCGTCGGTACGAATAATGATATTGTTGAATTCTTCCGGTTTAGAGAGATTTCCAACCGTTTTTACTGTAAGTTCAGTGTTATTTCCGGTCAATTTTCCGGAAGGTAACTCCACATTTTGCGCGTTTAAAGCATTTCGAACTTCCGCTACTGTGCAACCGTAAGCTGCCAGTTTTGCCGGATCTATCCATAAACGCATGGCGTATCGTTTTTGCCCCCAGATTTGCACACCACTAACTCCCGGAATCGTTTCTAAACGTTGTGAAATTACATTTTCTGCATAATCACTTAATTCTAAAGCACTTCTGGTGTCACTCTGTACGGTCATCGAAATAATCGCATCACTATCGGCATCAGCCTTAGAAACTACGGGCGGAGCATCAATATCCTGCGGCAAACTTCTCACGGCCTGAGAAACCTTATCTCTTACGTCATTTGCAGCCTCTTCCAGATCTTTGTCCAGATTAAACTCGATGGTAATGTTACTGCTTCCCTGATTACTGGAAGAAGTTATATTTCTGATTCCGTCAATGGCATTTACAGCCTTTTCAAGAGGTTCTGTGATTTGGGATTCAATAATATCAGCATTGGCTCCGGTATAATTGGTTCTGATCGAAACCTGTGCCGGATCAATGGAAGGAAATTCGCGAACACCCAGAAAAGTGTAACCAATAAAACCGAACAAAATAATCAAAAGATTCAGTACAATGGTTAAAACGGGTCTTCTTATACTAGTAGTAGATAAACTCATTATGATTTTTAGATTTTAGATTTTAAGTAGTTGGTTTTCGATTGTTATCTCATAAACCGATTTTCAAAATCTATAATTATTTTACTTTAACTTTTATTGGAGCCTCATTTTTTAATGACATCACACCACTTGTCAGCAGCGTATCACCCGCTTTTAATCCGGATAAAATCAAAATCGAAGCATCTGTTCTTGTGGTAGCATCAACCATAACTTCTTTGGCTTTACCCATATTTGCGATATATACTTTTTTACCACTTTGAACAGGTACAATAGCTTCTGAAGGAACTACGATCGCATCTTTGATAATATTAAGAGGTAATTGCACATCTGCGAAAGTACCCGGCAAAAGTTTTCCGTCGATATTATCTGCAATGGCACGAATTTGTAAAGTACGTGTTGCTACAGCCACTTCAGGTTCAATGGCGTATATTTTGGCTGTATAAACTTTTGTTGAGCCCGACACTGTAAAATCAATATTAGAACCCGACACTACTTGTGAGGCATATTTTTCAGGAATTGAAAATGTAATTTTTAATTTTCCTGTGTTCACTAATTTTGCCACCAGTATAGTAGGGGTGATGTACGTTCCCGGAGAAATAGAACGCAAACCAATTTTCCCTGAGAAAGGAGCTTTTACAGCTGTTTTTGAAATCTGCGCTCTGATCAATTGGCTTTGAGCTTGTGCTGATGCATAATCTGCATTGGCAACATCAAATTCTTCCTGACTTATCGCTTCTTTTTGGAGTAGTAATTTGGCTCTTCTTTCGTTTTCCGCTGCTAATTTTTCTCTGGTAACAGCTTGTCTTAATTGCGCTTTTAACTCAATATCATTTACCTTAAAAAGTACCTGACCTTTGTTTACGAAAGTACCTTCAGTAAAGTAAATATTTTCAACAATACCGGAGACTTCGCTTCGAATTTCTATTTGTTCATTAGCTTCAATAGAACCCGATAAGGACAGATTATTATCAAAAGTGGCCGTTTTTACCACTATTCCTGTTACGGTAGTTGGACTGTCTTTATCGCCGAATTTTTTAGATTCTTCGTTTTTACTTTTATTAGATACAACTCGGTAGGCAATAAACCCTCCAAGTCCGATAATCAGAAGGGCATAAACTAGGTTTTTTACTTTCATAAAATTGAGGTAAATAGATTTTTTGGGTAAGTGTTTTTAGTAAGTGTACAAATTTAACTTTTTGGAGCGAATCCAAATGGCGTTAGCTTTTATTTAACATTTGTATGTACAAATCTTTACATTGAATTTAAGTCATTGAAAAACAGTATTTTACTATTATTCAAATTGACTTAGAGCTGTTCTGGCGCCGATTTTTGGCTGTTTTTTGAAAATAGGTCATTTTATAAAGTTGATGTGAATAATTGGATTTAGATGCTGATTTAGATGATTGGTTTAACGACACGATCTGAAAAACATGTTTTTTAACAAAACTTTTAGAAATGTTTTAATGAGCTGTATTTTTTGTAGGTTTTTACGCAAGTAATTTTGCTTAAAAATAAAACAAAAAATAAGGTAATTCTTATCTAATAAGCAAAATTTGCATTTTAACTGATTTTTTTTGTTGTTTATCGATTTTATTCGTAACATTGATAAGCTTAAACAAAATGATCGGTTTTTTGTGATAATATTAATGTTTTTAGGGGTTAAGCGTGTAAATGTGTAGGTTTTTTATTTGTTTTTAAGTTAAAATTAGTTTTATACAAAACCAATTACTTAACAGTTGTTTAGACATCATTAGAATTATATACCCAAAACTACTTATTTATGGCAAAAAAAATACTCCTTGGCTTATGGTTTTCTTTATTGCTCTCCGCAATTCTTGTTTTATTCTGGCAGAATGAGTTCAAATACAGTTTGCCAACTCCGATTCCTAAAAATTATCATACCATTGCTATGGGTTCCCGAATTGACTTAGGGAAATGTTGGGTTACCAACAACAAACCTGTATTTATTCATTTTTTTAATCCGGATTGTCCTTGTTCACGATTTAATATACCACACGTTAGCGAACTAATCAAAAAGTATGGTGACCGTATTAATTTTAAAATTGTGGTCTTAAACAAACACAAAAATTTTACGATTGAAGAAATACAGAAAAAATTCGATGCTGAAATCCCTGTCTATTTTGATGAAGCGATGGCCAAAAAGTGTGGTGTTTTCTCCACTCCGCAAGCTGTTATAATTGATCCTGTACAGAATTTATACTACCGAGGGAATTACAATAAGACCAGATATTGTACTAATGCCGACAGTAATTATGCACAAATGGCAATTGATTCTTTGCTCAAACAAACCAAGACCCCTTCATTTGATGCTTTAGCTCTGAGAGCTTACGGATGTTCGTTACCAAAATGCACTAAATAAATCTAACCCTCAACCTAAATTACCCAAAATTATGAAATCAAAAGCAAGTTTGAATGAACAAGATTACCTACACAGTTTTATGTCAACAATGACACAAAAGTCAGACACGATTATTAATTATGTGCTTGCAGCCTATTTTCTTCTCGGAATTGCCCTGGCCTTTAAGTACGATACATTTGAAATTGGGGTTGGAGTAGGTGTCATTAATTTATTGTTGTATTATTCGGCAAAATTCTTTTTTAAAAAATCGAACTTTTACCAGTATGTTTTGTCTGTAGTGTTGGCAATTTTTATGGCGCAATACATTTATCAGATGCATGGTTTGTTTGAAATGCACTTTACCGTATTTATCGCCAGTACCATTTTAATTATTTATCAAAATTGGAAATTGCAAATTCCGCTTACGCTTTTGGTGGTTCTGCATCATGGAGCTCTGGCTTATATGCAGAATGCTGTTTTTAATGATCCAAAAGGTTTGCAGTTGTATTTTTCTCAGGTAAATTTCGATTTAGAAACTTTTATTATTCACGTAGTATTAGCTGCAGTTGTATTTTTAATGAATGGGTATTGGGCGTATTATTTCAAAGAACACAGCCAGAATCACATTTCAAAAATATCAGATGAGTATGAATTGGAAAACATGAAATTGGCTTCTGCAAAATACAGCACACTGTCTTCTAATAATGAATTTAATGTTTTTGTTTACAGAACAGCACAAGATTTAAGACTTCCGGTAGATTCGGTTTTAAAACTTATTGATGCCTCAAAAGGACATACTGATAATGATAAACTATTAAACTACCTGGAAATGATGCGTGAAAGTGCCAAAAAAATAGATGATTTGGTTAATGACATTCACGGTAAATCGGCTACCAGAGTTTCAAATTAACTTTAAGTTGTATTTAGTAGTAGGTATTAATTCAATCCATTATAACTTAAATTTAATCTTATGTCGAAATATGATTTTGAATCAACCAATGCAATGCTCGATTCTTTAAAAAAATCGTTTGACAGTTTCCTTAAAGAAGACGTAGCTGTAAATTCATTTGATAAAATAACAGAAACTGATTTTGGAAAGGAAGTTGCCCGAATTTTTAACCAACACAGTGATAATCATAATGCTATAAATTTAGATTTTCAATATAAAAAGATCGTTCATATTGCAAATGATATTCAGCATTTAAAACTGGCCAACGACGCCACCTTGCCGGATTGGCTGGAGGAAGAGCTCGAAGCCGTTTTTAAGAAAACAAAAGGCTTGTTAACTATTTTAAAAGAAGAACTGAACTAGAATACTATTTAATACGCAGCGCATTTATTTATGCACAACAAAAGAGTCGCATATTAATTTTAAAATACGAGATTTATGGATACCAGAATTACCCGCCCGAATCCATCAGACAGAGAAGTTGATTGGAATAAAACCAAAGTATTACTAAGCAAAACAGATACAAAAGGAACTATTTTGTATGCTAACGAAGCTTTTATTGATGTATCGGGCTACGATGAGTTTGAACTTATCGGACAGCCCCACAACGTTATCCGTCATCCGGATATGCCAAAAGTTATTTTTAAATTTTTATGGGATAGTATTAAGGGTAATAAAAATATACATGCTATAGTCAAAAACATGTCTAAAACCGGAAGATACTATTGGGTAATCACAGATTTTAAAATTGTTTCAGATTCAGACGGAGAAATTGTAGGGTACTTTGGAACCCGAAAATCGGTTCCGGAAGAAGTAATCGTTAAGTTTATAGAACCACTATACAAAAAACTAATCCATATCGAAGAGGCGAGTGGACTTCATGCGTCTGAGGAATATTTGATCGGTTTTTTGGAAGAACGTAAAAAAACGTACACCGAATATGTAGATCATCTTGTAGCCACCGGAAAAGATGATAAAAATAAAGTAAGCAAAGGTTTTTTTAACGGCTTTTTCGAAAAGAAAAACGGAACCAAAAAATAGCGTAGAATAAATTACTATACGCTTCATTGTATCAGTTCTAAAATAGGAATGCTTTTTTTGCCCCAACTCTATTAAGCTTACTAATTTATGTAACTATTTTAGACTTAAATCTCGACCGTTTAAGATGATACTTTGGAGTGTATTTTTTTTAGTTTCTGAGTTACTGAGGTTCTGAGGGGCTAAGATTTGGGGTGAATCTAAACGTGGTAGTAGCAAAATCCCGCAAAAGAAATTTTGCTCGTTGGAATCATTCTATACCTCATTTCTGAATTATAATAATGTAAATTTCCAGTAAAAATTAAAATATTTGCAAAAGTATCATTTTGAATAGTCTCCTGCTTCAGCTGGAGGATTACAAATAGTTCAAGATTTAATGGCTTTAGCCGAATTATACCCCAGTTCTTTTAGCTAAAACCAAAGATGCACCTCTCAATCATTTACCTCCAGATGAAGCACAATGTCATTAAGTTAATGCTATTTTTTCACGCAGATTCTGCGGATTCTGCGGATTTTTCAATTAATTAAACAAAACAGTTGTTGCAAATCACTTCGTAACTTTTAGATCTCTTTTTATAACTTAGAAACTAAAACCAAGACAATACCCCAGATTCTCAGAAACTTAGCATCTTAGTAACTTAGCACCTTAAAAAAAACTAACTAATATAATTCCAGATATTCTTCTTCTTAGTTAGTTCAATAAAGACTGCTTTCAAAATAGCATGCTCCGGTTTTTGAAGGGCCGAATCTTCCTTTAAAATCTTCATTGCATAGTTTCTACCTAAAGACAATATATCACGATCACGGACAATGTCCGCAATTTGAAGGTTTAAAACACCGCTTTGTTGCGTCCCCATTAAATCTCCGGGACCACGAAGTTTAAGATCTACTTCGGCAATTTCGAAGCCATCATTGGTTTGCACCATGGTCTCCATTCGGGTTTTACTGTCGGCACTTAATTTATGACTAGTCATCAGAATACAATAACTTTGTTCAGCACCACGTCCTACACGACCCCGAAGCTGATGCAATTGGGACAATCCGAAACGTTCCGCGCTTTCAATAATCATTACACTTGCATTGGGTACATTTACCCCAACTTCAATCACGGTTGTTGCGACCATTATATTCGTTTTTCCTTCTGAAAAGCGCTTCATTTCAGCATCCTTATCTGCAGGTTTCATTTTTCCGTGCAAAATAGAAATCGAATACTGTGGCAATGGAAAATCACGTGAAATACTCTCGTAACCATCCATTAAGTCCTTATAATCCATTTTTTCAGACTCTTGAATCAACGGATAAACGATATAGATTTGTCTTCCCAGTGCGATTTCATCCCTAAGAAATTTCCAAACTTTCAAACGATTACTGTCAAAACGATGTACGGTCTGAATGGGTTTTCTTCCGGGAGGTAATTCGTCAATTACAGAAATATCCAAATCACCATAAAGACTCATCGCAAGCGTTCTTGGAATAGGGGTGGCGGTCATTACTAAAACATGAGGCGGAATCTCGTTCTTCTTCCATAACTTAGAACGTTGCTCGACACCAAAACGATGTTGTTCATCAATTACCGCTAAACCTAGGTTTTTAAATTTGACTTTGTCTTCCAATAAAGCGTGTGTCCCGATTAAAATATGCAAAGTCCCGTTTTCAAGTTCTTCATGCAGAATTCTTCTGGCTGCCGTTTTGGTTGAACCGGTAAGTATTTTAATGTTGATATTTAAAGTTTTAGCCAACTCCGACAATCCGATAAAATGCTGGTTGGCGAGAATTTCTGTAGGCGCCATCAAACACGCCTGAAAACCATTGTCCATCGCCAATAACATGCTCATAAAAGCTACAATAGTTTTTCCGGACCCCACATCACCCTGCAATAATCGGTTCATTTGGGCATTGCTTCCCATATCGGAACGGATTTCTTTTATAACTCTTTTTTGTGCATTGGTCAATTCAAAAGGCAAGTGATTCTGATAGAATTCATTAAAAAATTCTCCCACTTTTGTAAAGGGATGGCCTTTTATTTTGTGTTTCTGAATTAGATTTTTGGTGATTAATTGCAGTTGAATAAAGAACAACTCTTCAAACTTTAATCGAAACTGCGCTTTCGCCAAAGCATCAGTGCTTTTCGGGAAATGAATATTGAATAGCGCTGCTTTTTTTGAAATCAATTTCAACTCTTCAATTAAATAAGAAGGAAATGTTTCTGTAAACAAAGCCTGCGTTTCAATAAACAGCTGCTCCATTAATTTATTGATCGTTCGATTAGAAATACCACGATTTGTCAGCGTTTCTGTTGAAGGATAAACCGGTTGCATGGCAGAACGGAGGCTTTTTTCATGTTCATTTAAAGGTTCGATCTCAGGATGCGCCATACTAAATTGACTCCCGTACAAAGAGCATTTTCCAAAAATGACACAAACTTCATTCAGCTTTAAACTTTCGCGAACCCATTTGTGTCCCTGAAACCAATTTAAATCAATTTGGCCCGTATCATCAACAAAGGTAGCAACCAGGCGTTTTTTGTTTTTTGCAAATTCAACCGTTTTGATGTTGATGATTTTCCCAATAATCTGAACTTCAGAACCCGTATTTTGAAGTTCATTTATCTTGTAGTATCGCGTTCGATCAATATAACGATTTGGAAAAAAGTTAACTAAATCACCATACTTATGAATCCCCAGTTCCTTGCGCAGCAATTGACCCCGATTGGGACCAACACCTTTTAAGTATTCGATAGGAGTTTCAAGGAGATTATTGGACATTTTTTGGCGTTACGTTTTTAGAATATTGCAAATAGATTTTAGAGAATAACTTTAAGATTGTAAGCCGCATGCTGACGAGTACCTTCTTTTTTCTCTTTTAGAAATACGAAGATAGATTTTAATTGGGAATTTTAAAAATCTGCCAGTCTTGAAAAGTCAGTTGTTGTAGGAAAGAAATTGACGTTTGTTAAATCTGGCAAAGCCAAAACGCGAATATATAGACAGTTGATTATTAATTGTATCGACATCTGTATTTTTATATAATTGGGACATTTTCATCTACATTTCAAGCCGTTTTAGTTTGATATCTTTTTTTTAATCCTAATCGTAAAACTATAATTGAGTCCGGCTCCATTTTTATTGCAATTGATTTTTTTATCTTTGAACAAAATTCAAAGACAATGACAACACATCTGGTACTTTTACGCGGCATAAATGTTTCGGGACATAATATGATGAAAATGGAAGCATTAAAGACAATGCTTGAAAATATAGGTTTTCAAAATGTTAGAACGTACTTACAGTCCGGAAATGTATTTGTAGATACACCGGAAGAAAGCGCATCGGCAGTGGGTTTTCAGATAAAACAAGAAATCTTTAAAGTTTTCGGACATGAAGTTCCGACGGTAGTGATTACCAAAAAAGACCTTGATGATTGTTTCAAAAACAGCCCTTTTCTCAAAGAAAAAGAAGTCGACACTAAAAAACTGTACGTTGCTTTTGTCTCAATTGCTTTGAAAAGCGAGAGTATAAATGATCTTAAAATTAGTCAGTTTAAACCTGATGAAGCCAGTATTGACGGGAACAGAATTTTTATTAAATACGCGGTTGGAGCAGGAAAGACAAGATTTGATCAAAAATATATTGAGAAAAAACTAAACGTAACGGCAACGATTAGAAACTGGAATACGGTAACTAATTTATTGAACATGTATAAAGAAGAATAATCCATATGAAAATCTCACAAAGTATATTTTTCTTTTTTTTATTAGTAGCATTTGTAAGCTGCAAAAGGAATGATGTATTGCAAACTATTTCTGTTCCAAGAGAAGAAACCAAAAAATCTGTTAGAGTAGAAGAAAAAAAACCTGCCGTCGTCGAAAGTAAAAATGAACAAGAAGACTTTAGTTCTTTTTTAAAAATATTTAGTAACGATTCCCTTTTTCAAAGAGATAGAATTCATTTTCCGCTGAAAGTTAAAATAAATAACGACGATTTTGAATTAGTTGATTACTTAATTACTAAAGAGGAGTACCGCAATATTAATCTGGACGTGCAACCGCAGAGCATGGATTATAAGCAAGTGATACATCTAAAAGAAGAGGAGGCCGTAATCCAACAGCGCGGAATTAACAATGGTATTTATATCGATTACTTTTTCAAAAGAAAAAATGGAAAATGGCAACTATCAACTTGGATCGATGTTTCAACCTAATTTGAATTAAGAATAACAACATAGCAGTTTCTCACATAAATAGATCTTTATTGGTCTGAATTTTAATGTTTAAAAGAAATAGCGCAACAGCTACAAAAACAATTACTTTAAAACAGTCGTTTTTAAAAACCTAGATTTTATAGCTCTAAGTTTTTTATTATTTCATTTGCTGTTGGTGTATTTAGAAGACGTAGCTGGGCAATCATAAGTTCTTTTTCCTCTTTTTTAAGTACTACAGCCGGCTTCTTAAATTGATTTTCTGCCGCTTCTTTGTAAAAAAGAGCATCAGTCCATTCATTTCGAACTCCGTCAATTACTAGGTGTATACGATCCTGATCGCCTCTGTTTGCCACAGAATGCTCAAAATTAGCGTCGATATACCAGCATTCTCCTTCACCCATGATCAGACGTTTTCCGTCCAGAATAAATTCGACATCAGGATTGGTAATTATTGGGATATGCAATCGGAAAGAACCATCTTCATACCCCAAACAATGATCGGAGTGCGGCTTGATTTCTGCACCAACGGCCAGTTGGAGTAGGCGTACTGCGGTTTTTTCAAAGAGAAAACCATCTAAAATTTCTTTAAAATAGGTACAGGAATCTAAAATCTCGGTTTCTTTAATGGCATCGTCAGTATTGGGTAAAGCAAAAATAGTATCCGATTTCCCGTCTGTAGACATCAAGGCAACCGAAGTCCATTTTCCGGAATAATCATTGGTATTGTAATGCGCTACCCATTTTTTATTCATTATTTTAGAAAGATCACTTTTGAGTTTGTCTACATCAAAAACAATGGGGAATTTTATAGAACGTATCAGTATATCCATAATCTATTTTTTTTGCATTAGAATAATAATAAACTCTCGTGAATTTAAAATCTGGCCTCAGTTTAGATAGTTTATTTAGGAATCAAATCGCAGTACCAGAATCCAAAATCGAAAGCATCGGTCGTATTCGTATCACAGGCAGTATTGGATGAGTCATCCTTTTTTGGCCTTTCATATTTGCGGTAAACGATTTCGCCAATTTCAAAATCAATTGGTTTAGAGAAAAGCGGACCATCAAATGTAAAGGTATGAAATTCACCATTTTCACCACATAAATCTACATTTTCAGGCAAATCATTGATAAAATCCTGATCGATAATACGACCGGCAAAACTTTTGTCTAAATAGCGTTCATTTACACAAACTACAATTGTCTTAAATCCAAGTTGAATGAACTCCTGGATCAATTCCTTTGTTGGAATTTTCCAGATTGGAAAAACACCTTGAAAACCAATTTTCGCTAATTGATCCTCACGATATTTTCGCAAATCTTCCAGAAAGATATCCCCGAAAACAGAATGCGTAATTCCTTCCTTTTTTAATTCCTCTAAAGTTTGGGTCATTACGTTTTCATACACTTCCATTGTCGGCATCTCCGGAACCTGCAGTACTTTTAGTGGAATACCTATACTTTTTGCCTGTGCTTCGAGAAGTTCAATGCGTACACCATGCATCGAAATTCGTTGGTATTTCTCGTTGACACTGGTTAGCAAACATTCGATTTTATACTCCGGATTCTGTAAAATTTTGTATAAGGTAAGAGCAGAATCTTTTCCGCTGCTCCAGTTAAATAAGGCTTTTATTGGCTTTGACACTTTGTTGTAATTTTCTGTAGTAAACATACAAAATTCATTCGATTTGTTGGCGAAACCTTTGTAACTTTGAGATTATTATACGCCTCAAGAAATGATATTATTTAAGAATAAATACAAAACTGATTCTAACAGATTGAAAAACTGGGATTATTCCGGTGATGCAATCTATTTTATTACAATAGTGACTCAGAATAGAGAGTCCATTTTTGGCACAGTTGAAAATGAAGTGATGAAATTAAACGACAATGGAGAAATTATTGAAACCGAATTGAAAAAATCAATTTCAATTCGGAAAAATTGGTTCTTCCATAATTGGGTGGTCATGCCAAATCATATTCATTTGTTGATTGAAATCCAAAATAATCCGATTTCTAACGCAGAAACGAACGATGTAGAGACGCACAGTGTAGAGACGCACAGCAGTGCGTCTCTACGGGAACGTAATTTGGAAGATAATTTGGAACATGATTCGAAACATGATTCGAAACATGATTCAAAACATAATCACGATCAAAAATCGGCCCCACAACAAGACCACAATAACCCCAAAAAAATCAAATTAACCCGAAAACCAAATTCAATTTCATCATTTGTTGCGATTTTTAAATCGGTCACAACAAAACAAATCGGTAATGAAACATCAATCTGGCAATCCAATTATCACGATAGTATTGTTAGAAACCATATTGCCTTTGATAAAATCTATAATTACATAAAAAACAACCCTAGAAATTGGGAGACGGATCCCATAAATTCAAATTTTAAATGAAATACTTTCTTCTTTTTATTACCAGCTTCGCTTTTGCACAGCAAACCCAGTTCGTCGATTTTAAATCCGTTTCAGGGCAATTAAAATTAGATACCAAGGAAAAATCTGTTTCTGGTAGCGTTACGTACGATTTTGAAGTCTTGAAAGCTGTAGATACAATTAAAATTGATGCGAAAAACATGGAATTTACCAATGTTGAAATCGACGGAAAAGAAGTGATTTTTCTTAACACAGGCAAACAATTGCAAATCATTGATAATCTTGAAAAAGGCAAAAAGCAGCTTCGTTTTAACTACTCGGTTAAACCCAAACAAGCTTTGTATTTTGTTGCTGTTGAAAATTCAGAAGTGCAAATCTGGACGCAGGGCCAGGGGAGATACACCAGTAATTGGTTTCCGAGTTTTGATGATGTAAATGAAAAAGTAATTTTTAATATGGAAGTTACTTATGAAAAAGGCTATCAGGTAGTCTCGAATGGAATCTTGAAAAATAAAACAGAGCATAACAATCAGGTTCAATGGCAATACCAGATGAAAAAGCCAATGAGTTCTTATTTATTGATGCTTACGGTTGGTAAATATGATAAAAAAGAGTTCAAATCTAAAACAAACATTCCATTAGAGTATTATTTGGAGAATAAGGATTTGGATCGTTTTGAACCTACTTATCGTTATTCGAAACGCATTTTCGATTTTCTGGAAAAAGAAATAGGAGTAGGGTATCCGTGGGGAATTTACAGAGAAATTCCGGTTCGTGATTTTTTGTATGCAGGAATGGAAAACACAACAACCACACTTTTTGCAACGCGTTACGTTATTGATTCCACCGGTTTTGAAGACCGAAATTATACCAATGTCGACGCACATGAGTTGGCACATCATTGGTTCGGGGACCTGATTACGGCCGAAAGCAGCACACATCATTGGCTTCAGGAAGGTTTTGCGACTTATTATGCTTTACTTGCCGAAAGGGATATTTATGGTGAGGATTACTTTTATTCTAAATTATACGAAACCGCACAGCAATTAAAGTTTGCCTCAAGAACAGATACAATTCCGGTTTTAAATGCCAAGGCAAGTTCTTTAACCTTTTACGAAAAAGGAGCTTGGACGTTGTTCGTACTGCACGAATCAATAGGTGATAAGTCCTTTAAAAAAGCCATTAAAAGTTACCTCAAAAAATACGCTTATCAAAATGTAAATACGCAAAATTTCTTTGATGAAATTAAAAAAGTATCCGATTTTGATTTGGATAAATTTCAGAAGACCTGGTTAGAATCAACTGCTTTTGATACCGCAACCGCTAATGCTTTATTGAGCAAAAACAAAGCAATTCAAGTTCGTTTGGAAGTGGATAAACTAAAAAAAACGCCTTTATCAGAAAAGAAAGAATTCTTAATTAAAACTTTAAATTCAGACATCTACCACACTGTAAAAGAAGCTATTGTTAATCAAATAGAAAATGATAAATATGATGCTAAAAAGGAATTATTAGTAATCGCTATGCAAAGTAATGATGTACAGATTCGTCAGGCAGTTGCGGGTAATTTTAATCAAATTCCGGAAGATTTCAGAGTCACCTATGAAACTTTGCTTGATGACAAATCGTACCAAACTCAGGAAATCGCCCTCTATAGTTTATGGAAAAGTTTCCCCGAACATCAGACTGAATACCTGAACAAATCAAAGAATTGGATTGGTTTTAATGACTATAATCTTCGTACACTATGGCTTTCATTGGCTTTATCTACACGAGATTACAGCGAGAATCCGGAAGATTTAGTTACGGAGCTGATTGGTTTTTCATCCACAAAATACGAAGCAACAACAAGACAAAATGCGTTAGAAAAATTAATTGCTTTTAGATTGATAAACGATACTGTTTTAACAAATTTAGTAGGTGCGACAACGCATCATATGTGGCAATTTTCAAAATTCGGAAGAGATTCTATTAGGATTTTATTAAAAAATTTGGAAATGCGTGCGTCGTTTGAAAGAATTTTGCCTAATTTGACATCCGATGAACAGTTTCAATTGAATCGTTTATTAAAGGAGTAAAGAATATAGAACAAAGAATATAGAGCATAGAATATTAGGATGTAGAGCAAGGAAAACACCCCAATCTATATTCTATGTTCTATACTCTATTTTCTCCCCACATTCTAAATAAAAAAATAATACCTACATTAAATTTATGAGAGCATTGGTTATTTCAGGTGGAGGCAGTAAAGGAGCATTTGCGGGTGGTGTGGCACAATATTTAATAGAAGAGAAGAGACACGAATACGATATGTTTTTAGGGACTTCAACCGGGAGTTTGTTAATTCCGCATCTGGCTCTGGGGCATTTGAAAAAAATCCACTGGGTTTACACCAATGTTACCATGTCCAAAATTTTTAATATTTGTCCATTTGTGGTAAAAGTCAAAGACGGAATTGACATCGTAACCATCAATCATTTTAATGTTTTACGTCAATTTTTTAGAGGGAAAAGGACTTTTGGAGAGAGTAAAGGACTGCAAAAATACATCAAAAACAATTTTTCGATAGCCGATTTCAATAAACTCAAAAAACTTAAGAGTGATGTTATTGTTACTGTTACCAATTTAACCAAAAACGAGGCAGAATACAAGTCCGTTAAAGACTGTACCTACGAAGAGTTTTGCGACTGGACTTGGATTTCAAGCAATTATATTCCGTTTATGAGTTTAGTAACCAAGAACAATTATGAATATGGAGACGGCGGTTTCTCTAGTTTGGTACCCATTCGCGAAGCCATAAATCGTGGCGCAACCGAAATTGATGTGATCATTCTGGAAACCGAAGTTAATATGGATAAAATGGTTATCGGCAAAAACCCGTTTTCCTTGATGATTGACTTATTTCGAATTGCTCTGGATCAGGTAGAAAAGCATGATATCGCAATTGGAAAACTAATGGCCAGTAATAAAAATGTAAAATTAAATCTATACTACACACCGACAAAACTCACAAATAACGCTTTGATTTTTAATAGAGAAGTTATGAAAGTGTGGTGGGAGCAAGGTTATGAATATGCTCAGAATAAATCTGAAATTATGAGTGATAATAAGTAGTTTGTAATTTTATAAAGAATAGAAGCATTATTTTCCATTGCCTCCTGCTTTAGCTGGAGGACTATAGTTTAATTTAAAGATTTAATGGCTTAAGCCAAATTAGCGACTTATTTTAGCTAAAGCCAATTACACTTCTCTATCTATATACCTCCAGCTAAAGCTGGAGGCAAATTAAATAAATTGTTGTCTCATTTAAGTTTTTACTTGCTCAAATTTAACAGAAGTTCGGAATTGTAATTACTATATCACCTTATAAGTTAATTACAAAGTGGTTATTAGCTCCCTAAGTCAACCCAAGTTGCGGCAGCAACACACTTTTATGCTTATCTTTATTCAGTAAGCGAAGATAAAAATACCCTGTTCCTGCTATCCCCATCATCAGTCCCGGCGTATACTGTCCGCTACTTAATCCTGTAGACCATTGCATATTATTGTTTGGATATTTGCTAATGCCGGCGTTCCCGACAGCTTCTGCCAGTTGTTGGTATTCAATTCCTCCACAATCCATCATAATATCCGCATTTCCGGCTATACCGTGGCAAATCGAGTAGTTGGTACTCGTCAGATTTTCCATTAGCCCCTGATAAACTGAATTAGCGGTAGTTGCGAGTGCAATATTCATTTCGTTTGTAAAAACAGGATTTGAATCTAATTGATTGGCTTTTAATCTTGAAATTGTAATCCCGGGAGCTCCATGGCACCAGGCTAATCCGCATACATTGGTTGTGGTGCTTGCGACCACATCGTCTCTAAAGTCAGGCCAGTTTTGTTGTGTGTTATCAAAAGACTGGCGTTCGTAATTAAAACCACCTTCAGCAGCTTCCATAAATGTGGGGTTTCCCGTTACTTTATACAATTGCAATAATGCCAAAGCTATCCCTGAAGAGCCGTGTGAGAAACCTGTTAGATTTTTTTGGGATGGAACCGTAGCCCATGACCAAACGGTATTGTTTTTAACCGCCGCATTACACAATAAATGCCCTAGTGCAATTGCTTTATCCAGTAATTCCGGTTTTTTAAAAACAGTATAGGCATCCAGCAGCACCGGTATTGTTCCGGCAGCGCCACTTATAATATCAATTTCATAGGATTGAAGCGATTCAGAAGGAATGCTATCAAGTAAATCAAGTCCATCTTGTACCCAATCTGTTCTGTTTAATTCTTTTCCAATTTTGATTAATGCCGCAGCAATGCCGGGTTTTCCGGCATAGAATCCGTGATTAATAGCAGTATACATGGTACTTTTCATTTGTTCAACGCTGCCTTCTATTGTTTGGAGCAAAATTGGGTCCTCTCTTTCCGTATACAAAGCCGTCAAAAATAAAGCAATACCCGCTGTACCTGAGTAAACATCCGGTCCAAAAGTTCTGATCACCGGTTGATACGTACCATTCAAAGGCTCAAATGAATACCCTTGCCAGGTACAGGATTTATTATGCCAGATACTGGTTTTCATTAAATTAGTTCCGATATTCCATGCCGTTTCAAGGAAAATATTTTTATTGGTCTGATCCATAATTCTTGCTTTTAATTGAATAGTATTTTTGTTCCTTTATTGAGAAAAGTCGTTTTCGGGTCTATTCCTCTTTGTAGAAAAGCGCTTCCAATTTCGTTAACAACAGCTGTAGCCACCAGTTTTTTGTGTGTAGTTCGGAAGAGTGTTTCTGCTAGTATCGTTACTCTGTTCATTCCGAAACTTTCATTCTCATTTGGACTTTCAGCTATACCAACTCCTTTGGCATACGGATAAGCAAAAAGAGGCACATCTTCTTCAAGGTAATCTTCCATTTCGTTACAAATTTCAGGTAGTAACATTTTGATTATAGGAATCATAGTCTCTTCTATATAAAGCACTGCTGCGTCCCTTCGAAAGTACAAATCAGGGTGATTAAGGCATTTAAAGAGAAACGGAATCGAATAATAGTTTAGTTTTTCAGTAATGCTTTTTATAAGTTTTGGCGCACCATCGCTGTTACAATTCCAATATATTCTCGTGAAACTTTGAAACGGATTCATCGATTGATCGCTAAAAACATAATAAAAAGTAGGTTGCCTCTGTCTGTCTTCTTTTGGAAACAAAACCGAAACCGTTTGCCCAATTTCTGCAGTTGATCCGGACGGGACATCTACTAAATGAGAAACATGTATGACTTGTAGTTCGCTCTGTTTTGTTACTTCTAAATACCCGTTTGGATGTATGTTTTTTATAATCCAATCCTTTTCTGTTCTGTTTTTACTTAGATTGTTCTGAGAAAGCAATTCTAAAAAAGAGTCATTAGAGTCCGTAAAATGGAGCGCTCTTTCCTTCTGACCTGACTGATAGCTTTCTTTTAAGGCATAACATTCGGAATACAATATGCTAATGAGACTGCTCATTGCATTCTCAGGCGTAATAGCATATTGTTTTTCTCTAAATTGGAGAAAAGAGTCCGAAATATGAAGTTGACTAATCAGTCGCGTAAGTTCTTTAACAATGGTTTTATCCTGGAACATAATCTTGTTGTAGTTTTATATTAAACAATTCCTGTAATGCGTTAAAAGGATCACTCATGATATTGAATGCCAATTGAATACAACGCATATTATTTGCTTCAATTTTTGAATTATAAGTAATTCCTTCTAAACTCGTCTGAATAATTCTGGCAGCTGTTAGCTGTATTATTTTTACCAAAATAGTACCATAATACGATTCAGGATATTTTTGTATGGCCATATATTCATAAAGGAAAGCCTGTGCCGAAGATTGGGTGTTTTTGATATCGTAAGCTTGCATATACTCCGGTAATTGGTAACCAGCAGGGTCGTTATTATCAAATCCAAGGAGCCAAACACTGATATACGATTGCATGAGTCCGGCAACATCCCACAACGGATCGCCAATGTCAGCAAGTTCCCAATCGATGAGTTTTTGTGTGAAACCTTTTTCATCTTGAGTAATCATAAAGTTGATCCATTTGATATCACCGTGTATCAAGTGGGTGTAATTCCAAGATATCGCCAAGTTTATTAATGCGTTTTGCAGGACCTGATTCTCTTTTATCAGGCTTATAATAGAAGTGCTTGCTTCATTGTTTACAAAAAATTGATCGGCATCGTATTTATCCAATTGTAATACCCACGGCAGGTTTTTTGGAAACATTGATGCACTTGTTTTGTCTTCAGGTACAACATGACATGCTGATAATATAACAGCTTGCTCGCGGGCAAGGTTTAAGTCGAAGTTTTTGGTAAGCATATAATGCTCATATAAGTTTTTTGCATCATATAACAGTTCGGTTACCATTATATTAGCCGTATCATCGTAATCCAATAGTTTAGGAACAACAGCTGCAATTGATGAAAATTCTGCATTGTTTTTAAATAAAGTATAGGTACTGATTTCTCTTTGAAATAAACCGTCACTAACGATATCTTTTTGCATTTGCTTCACAAAAAGAGAATTCTCAGGGCGGACTATTATTTTCATGATGGTATTTCTGGTCTTTACCGGATGTACCATAAAATTGCCTTTAATCACTGCCTCTTCATCAATAAGTTGACGTTTATGTAGATACTGATATACGGTTTCTGGAGTTAATTGCATTACGTAAGATTTAAGGATTAAAAAACAATCGCAGGATTGTTTAGACCCTGCGATTTTTAAAATTAAATAGTATTAACAAATAAAAGGTATTCCGGTGCACGATGCCGTTGGGATACAAGACAAGGCTGGAACACACGATACAGTAGGCACACACTGATTTACCGGTAATGTCGGTATTGCAGCAGCATTACCCTGATAATCAGAGCCTAAATGTCTGCATACTATAGGACTAGTTGGGGCACAATAAAGTGTATAAGTACTTTGTTGTGTACTTCCCGCTTGAGCAGCAACACCATTACAAATAAAAGGTATTCCGGTGCACGATACCGTTGGGATACAAGACACTGTAGGAATACAAGATACCGTAGGTATACATTGATTTACCGGCAATGTTGGAATTGCAGCTGCATCAGCAACAGCTCCTGTTGGTCTACATGCCATTGGCAATGTTGGAAAACACAATACCGTATGTGGTGGTCCCGCATTTACACCGCCAGTACTTTGAACAGCATCATTACAGATAAAAGGGATTCCTGTGCAAGATATCGTTGGAATGCAAGAAACAGTAGGAATACAAGATGCTGTAGGAATACATTGACTTACAGGTAATGTTGGTATTGCAGCAGCATTTGCATCGGTAGCACTTAGTTGTCTGCATACCGGAGGATATGTTGGAAAACAAACTAATGTTCTAGCTTCCGCATTGGCAGTATTTCCAGCTTGAGCAGCGACACCATTACAAATAAACGGGATTCCGGTACACGATACCGTTGGGATGCAAGATACAGTAGGAATACAAGACACTGTAGGGATACATTGATTTACCGGTAGTGTAGGTATTGCCGCTGCATTTGCACCAGTATCTTGCTGTGTAAGACAAATAGGGGATATCCCTGTTACACATGATGTAATAGTTGGAATGCATTGTACAGTTGGTATCGGAAAGCATTTAGTAACCGGTATGGTTGGAAAAGCGGCCTGGCTGCTAAGATAGTTGTTGTAAATATCACCTTTCAACAACGGAGTAGCCGTATCATCGCAGTGACATCCCGCATCTAAAGCACCACTAGCGTGTAACGTTAACAAACTTGTAAAATGAGAATCGTCAATATCACTTTCGATGCCTGCTACTAATAACGGCACAGAGAATGTGTGGCTGAAATTAAAGCATTTCCATCCATAAAACGGAATGTCGATGCAAGGATTCAGAGCCAAATCAAAACTAAAAACACCGCCGGCTTCATTGAAGTTTGCGATGCTTATGGTAACTTTGAATTTACTAAAAGGCTGCCATGTAAAACTTACATTACTATTAAAACTAAAGCTTTTAGATACATTTCCGAAAGGAGTTCTTAATTCTATTGTGATCGTAACCTGACCTTTGACAGCACTGGCAGAGACACACGCGCTACATCCCAGAAATGATGGGGTACACCACTGTGAGGCAGCAAGACTGTCGTACCCTTCGTACACAGCCCCGTTTTCTACGTTAGAAATTTTAGTCATAACTTATTGGTTGATTTGTTACCTACTCTTTTTTAGGGTTTTTCGGCTTCCTTCCCTGTTTTTTGGTTGATTTGCTTATTGTTTGAAATAAATATGGACTATAACTTTTTCTCTTTAGCATGTAAACACATGATGGTTTTTATTGTCATATAATATTCTGATAATAAGATAAATAACAATTGACGCATGCTTTTCAGCTGTTATTAAGGAATAAAATTACTGGGGATGTAAACCTGTAAAGGAAGAAATGACACGAAGAGGGAGAATTTTTGTCATGAAAGCAGAAAAAATAGACATAAAAAAACTATTTCGCGGCAATAAACACATATAAGTAATTAAAAATCAACTATTTAAAACAGAGCATCTAAGTGATTATTTGTGATTTATCGCGATGTAGTTATTGAAGTAAAAAGCCTTTTTTTTCTATAGTCCAGTACTTTCGACGAAGGAGAAATCACATCTAATATTCGACAAAGATTAGAGCTTTTCTTTGCGGAATTCCTAGTGTGATTTCTCCTTCGTCGAAAGGACAAACCGAGGGTATTGTGCAAAATTAGGTGGAGTAGACAAACTAAATTTTAATACTCATTTTTGTTACCGCTTCACAGATTTTGGGTTTGATCCATAATCAGTGCAAATAGGAAATAAAAAAACAGCACGCAGATCTAGCGGATTAAGCGGATTTTCGCGGAATGCGATAATTAAAAATCTGCTACCCGTGCGATAGCGAACTGGCGAAGCAAATCTGCGTGAAAAAAAATCAGTGCTAATCTTTTTAATCTGTGGCAAAAGAACAATTCGTAAAGATTTGTGCAATTCGTGGCAAAAAAACAGCCAGAGCTTTCAATAAAGTATAATTAGCACTTTAACAAAGAGTAACTAACTTTTGAGAAATGACATTCAAATAGGAAATAAAAAAAATAGCACGCAGATCCAGCGGATTAAACGGATTTTCGCCGCAGTGTTTCTGCTATAATCTGCTAGATCTGCGTGAAAAAAATCAGTGCAAATCTTTTTAATCTGTGGCAAAAGAATAATTCGAGAAGATTCGTGAAATTCGTGGCAAAAAAAATAACGATTTCAGACAATAAGGAAGAAAGAGGAAAAAAATTGAAAGATTGACCAAACATCAATCTTTCAAAATAATTTGGTTTACCACATTTCGGCAACCTCATTTTTTATGTAACCCAAAGCTGCGTTACTTGGAGACTGTTTTTCTAATAAATCGTTCAGAATTACTTCACGTAATTTATCAGCATTCTCAACACGGTCGCTCATTGCGGCTTTACGAATAATTTGTATCGTTGAGTTTTTCGCAGTGGTAATAATAGTCCAGCATTCGTCGGACATATAAATCTGTTGCGTCAGATTGTGTTCAAATTCCTGTTCGATCTGATCAATTACAAAATTCTCATAATCGTGTTTTTCGTTAGAAATAGGAGCAATTCTAATCAATAACTTAGTCAGATTAATACGTTCTAAGTACAAAGTCATACGCTCGTATGCCTGTAAACGTATTGGTAAGGATTCTTTATGAGCCTGTTTATTTAATAGAAAAGCACGTTTTCTATCGTTGTTTTTAATATGTAATTCAAAAAAACTGTAGGCTACAAATCCGGTAACGATAGCTGGTAAAGTATAACTGGCTAATTCTATAATTCGTGTAAAATCCATTTTCGTAATTTTTCAACAAAAATATACTTTTTGAGGAGAAATCCACTTTAAAATTATTGTAATAAACAAAATGGAAGGTTACTTTTGTTCCCGATTTATTAAACCTGCTGATACCCAACCAAAATGGAATCCTACTTAATTATTTTACTTTGTTTAGCTGCCTTTGCTGCAGGATTTATTGATGCCATAGTTGGAGGAGGAGGGTTGATTCAAACGCCAATGGGCTTAATTTTGCTACCCAATTTACCAGTTTCTACCGTGATCGGAACTTTAAAAATTCCAGCCTTTAGCGGAACTGCAGTAGCCGCTTTTCAATACTTAAAAAATGTCGTAATTCAGTGGCGATTATTACTGATTATGATGGGGCTGGCAGTCCCATCAGCTTTTTTGGGTTCGACTATTCTAACCCTTGTCAGTAATGACTTTATGAAACCGCTATTATTGGTTGTTTTGTCTTTGTTGTTTATTTATACCTATGTAAAGAAAAACTTCGGACAGCAGGTTGCCAAAGACCATTCAGCAACAACTCAGATATTATATGCTGTTGTAATAAGTATAATTATTGGATTCTACGACGGCTTTATCGGGCCGGGAACAGGAAGTTTTCTGGTTGTGGCTTTTATAGCGCTTTTAGGTTTCGATTTTCTTCACGCTTCCGCGAATGCGAAAATGGTCAATCTGGCAACCAATTTTGGTTCGATTTGCCTGTTTATGATAAAAGGAAAAATCATCTGGACAATCGCCATTCCAATGGCCATTTGTAATGGAATAGGAGGATGGGTTGGCGCCAAACTGGCCATTAATAAAGGAAACGGATTTATCAGGATCTTTTTTTTGGTTGTAGTAATTGGTACTTTGATTCGTTTTGCCTACGACGTATTTTATAAGTAAAGAGACTAAGATAATAAGGCTCTAAGTTTCTGAGATTTCTTTTGAAGAAAAACTTAGAAACTTAGAGCCTTTGTACTTTAATAACTTTAAAAAAGTGGTAGTCTAATTTTTAATAACCTTCAAAGTATCACTTTTACCCTCCGAATATACCTTCACAAAATACAGACCTGATTTTAAAGCTGTAAAATCAATTTCTACACTGTTTTTGTTATAAGTACGACTAAATTGAAGTTGCCCCAGGATATTGTAAACCTGAACTTCGGTAATATCCTCACGATTGGAAATGGTATAATATTCTTTTACCGGATTTGGATAAGTCACCAAATTAGGCAGATTGTTTTCTTTTACTCCAAGTGTAGCAGAATATACGGTTACCGGTAATCTATAGCTGCTTTCTACACCATTTATACTTTGTGATGCGTAATAGGTTGTTCCGTTAACCAAAAGTGTTGTAGCAGGCAACAAAGTTTCAGTATCTGCGGCACTTTTGTTTGTTGTTTTATTGTTGATACCGCAATCACTTTGCAAAGTGTACCATTTTAAAGCTGCTCCATCCACTTTAAGATCCGCCAAAGTCTGTCCATTTGTGAAAGGCTGATAAATTTCGCCAGCTGGATTTGAACTTGAAGTACTGTTGGACGTCTTGTAGCGAACGATTCCACTTTTGTTAACACCATCAAGTTTGTCAAAATACCCGTGAAAAAGCAAATCTTCACAGTTTTGAATCACAAACTCATGAGAGGTATTAAAGGTCGTACTGTTTACTAATTTTCCATCCGAACTAAACGTTACTTTTTTTGTTGAGTCAGTAGCGTAAGTAGCTAAGAATAAATTAATCTCTCCATTTTCATAAAAATCAGAACGATTAACTTTACTTGAAGCAAAAGAATAAGTGGTAAAGGTAGGATCAGCCGAACCATTAGAATTTACTCTTGTCAAATAAAGATCTTCACCATTGGGACCAGTACGATATCGATCATAGTAGGTAATTAATAGTTTACCATCATTTAGTTCTTTTATTTTGGAATAAGGGTAGATCCCGGATTTGAAAGAAGCGTCTTTCGTGCCGTCTTCATTTAATTTTATAACCGGATAATAGGTATAATTTGGATTGTAATCCAGAAAGGAAACTAAAACTTTATTATCGGACAAAGGAGCTATTCTAAATGGCTTTTTGTATTGAACACTTTTGTAGCCATTATCAAGTGAACCATCTGAATTAAGTTGAATGATATTAAAAGAATAATAACTTCCTCCCGTGTTAATAAAAACACCATTTTCACCTATCATTAGAATTTTGCCATTATTTAAAAGCTGGATATCAGAAGGGTTGTAGGACACATACTGATCTATGTTAAAAGTAGGATCAATAGTACCATCAGGTTTTAATCTAATAATAGAGGTTGTACGACCATCTATCAACAGCGTACCATTATGAACCAATATAATTTTTCCGTCTTTCTGCTCCAAAATGCGATATGAACTGTCTGTATCCGCTAATATTCGAATCTTTGGATCCAGCTTAAAACTTGGATCGTAGGTACCGTTTTGATTGAGTCGGCATATATTTCTCACCGGAGTATCATTGTAGGTTGTAAAATTCCCAACTAATAAAACCTTTTGATCTAATAGTACTTTCGATAAAAAAGGAGACGTTTCACTAAAAAATAAATTAGGACCTGAATGCGGATTAAAAGTCAAATCAAGACTTCCATCAACATTTATTCGATGTATATCAGCTCTGGTAATTCCTTGACTGTCTTTAAAACGAGCGCTGATAATCATTTTATCCCCTTGAAAGTGCAAAACTCCTTCGTTTAGAAAACCTACTGTATTGGTGTATTTAAAAGTGGGATCTGTTGACCCATCAGGATTTAGTCGGATAAATTTATAATAGTCAATATTAAGGATGATTTTATTGTCTCTTTGTATATAAACTTTTCTTATTCTTTGCTCTCTGTCTGTAAACAATTTAAATCCCGTATCTCTCGTACCATTAGCATTTAGTCTAACAATAGAGTAAGAAATGGTTCTGCCGTTTTCGACATAATTACATCCAACTGCTATTACTTTTCCATCAGACTGCACAGCTATGTCATCAATAGTACTATTATCTGCCGTTTCAAAGCCATTCGTCACAAATTTTTGCACAGGATCGATAGTAGCAATTATTTTAAAACTTGAATCCATTTTCCCATCAGCAAAATATCGTGATGGTCTTGTTCCGCCTACAGCAACGTAATTTCCATCGTTCTGGATCACTATTTTTTTACCGGCAGATTTCCATTTAAAAGTAGGATCAAGACTCCCGTCCGCATTTAAGCGCACAAAACCTACAGCATAAACGTCATTCAAAGTATCAAACGCACCATAGAGAATGATTTTCCCATCGTCTTGATAAATGATATCATTGATTTTATAAGTATCGGTATTGGTGTTTTTTATAGTTGTAATAGTAAAACCTGCGTTAAGCGTTCCATCTGCATGAAAGGCTTTTAACTTACCGCTGTAATCAAGCGTTAGAAAAGCACCATCTGATTTAGCAAATATCCGAATGTCTTTTGATGAAAAAGAAGCTGCCGTATTAAAAGTATTATCCCGGCTTCCATCCGGATTCAAAAGCAATACATTACATTCAACCTGTCCATTTTTATAGACGCTTAGTATTTTATTGTTTGGAAGCAGAACAGCACCGGATCCAATTTTTTGTTTATAAACTCCATCATCTTTGGGGTTAAAAGTAGGATCTAGTCCCGGGTTTTGAGCCAGTAATTTTAAACTTAAAAATAAAAGTAATAGTAGGTAAAATTTCTTCATAGACAGTTTTTTATAGTTAGGATAAAAGTAAAATTTTATTCAAATAAATCCTGTTATTTTGCCTGAAATTTTAACATTTCTCACAACCTTTTTAGAAAAAGTCAAGATCTTCTGTTTAGAGCGTCTTTTACTTCAAAAGAGAATATAAAATAAGCACGTTTTATTGTTTAGAACCTCAGAAACTTACTAGCTTATTAAAACTAGAATTCTTATTTTTGCCTAAATAGAAAAATTTCATGCAAAATTATATTGACCAGCTAAACGAAGCGCAAAGAGAACCCGTTTTACAAAAAGACGGGCCAATGATTATTATTGCTGGTGCAGGTTCAGGAAAAACCCGTGTTCTTACCATTAGAATTGCTTATCTGATGCATCAGGGTGTTGATGCTTTTAATATATTGTCGTTGACTTTTACGAACAAAGCAGCTCGTGAAATGAAACACAGGATCTCTGATATCGTAGGATCTGCTGAAGCAAAGAACCTTTGGATGGGGACATTTCACTCTATTTTTGCCCGTATCCTTCGTGCCGAATCAGACCATTTGGGATACCCGTCAAATTTTACGATTTATGACTCGCAGGATTCTGCAAGGTTGATTTCTTCGATCATTAAAGAAATGCAATTGGATCGCGATGTCTATAAACCAAAACAGATTTTAGGCCGAATTTCAAATTATAAAAACAGTTTAATTACGGTAAAAGCCTATTTCAACGATCCTGAGTTGCAAGAAGCCGACGCTATGGCCAAAAGACCAAGGTTAGGAGAGATTTATCAGCAATATGTTGAAAGATGTTTCAAAGCCGGAGCAATGGACTTTGATGATTTGTTGTTGAAAACCAACGAATTGTTAACCCGTTTTCCCGAGGTTTTATCAAAATACCAAAACCGTTTTAGATACATTTTGGTTGATGAGTACCAGGATACCAATCACTCTCAATATTTGATTGTAAGAGCATTATCAGATAAATTTCAAAATATTTGTGTGGTAGGTGATGATGCGCAAAGTATTTATGCTTTCCGTGGAGCGAATATCAATAACATTCTGAATTTCCAGAAGGATTACGAAGGAGTAAAAATGTTCCGATTGGAACAAAATTACCGTTCTACCCGAAATATTGTAGAAGCAGCCAACACGATTATCGATAAAAATAAAACCAAACTGGATAAAATCGTTTGGACCGCAAATGATTTCGGACCAAAGATCAAAGTACACCGAAGTTTAACCGATGCCGAAGAAGGTCGTTTTGTGGCGAGTACAATTTTCGAACAAAAAATGCAAAATCAGTTGCATAATGGTTCCTTCGCTATTTTGTATCGTACCAATGCCCAGTCGCGTGCGATGGAGGATGCTTTGAGAAAACGCGATATTCCGTATCGAATTTATGGTGGTTTGTCTTTCTACCAACGTAAAGAAATCAAAGACGTTTTGTGTTATTTGCGTTTGGTTATTAATCCAAAAGACGAAGAAGCATTGATACGTGTTATCAATTATCCGGCTCGTGGAATTGGAGATACAACAGTCGAAAAATTAACTATTGCTGCCAATCATTATAAAAGATCGATTTGGGAAGTAATGGTAAACATCGATAAAATTGATTTGAAACTGAATACAGGAACAAAAAACAAGTTGAAAGATTTTGTGACCATGATTCAGAGTTTTCAGGTTATTGATCAGAATCAGGATGCTTTTTATATTACAGACCACGTAGCCAAAAAAACAGGTTTAGTACAAGAGCTTAAAAAAGATGCTACTCCGGAAGGAATGGCTAAAGTTCAAAATATCGAGGAGCTTTTAAACGGTATAAAAGACTTCACCGAAGGCCAAAGAGAAATTGACGGCGCAAGAGGTGCTTTGTCTGAATTTATGCAGGATGTTGCCCTGGCTACCGACTTAGACAACGATACAACCGATGAAGATCGTGTCGCTTTAATGACCATTCACTTAGCAAAAGGATTGGAATTTCCTCATGTTTTTGCAGTCGGAATGGAAGAAGATTTGTTTCCGAGCGCCATGAGTATGAGTACCAGAAGCGAACTGGAAGAAGAGCGACGTTTGTTTTACGTAGCCCTGACACGTGCCGAGCATCAGGCGTACTTAACGTATGCACAATCGCGTTACCGTTGGGGAAAACTTACCGATAGTGAGCCTTCCCGATTTATTGAAGAAATTGATGGGCAATACCTGGAATATTTAACTCCGGCAGAAACGAATTACAGATACAAATCCCCGATTGACGGTGATATTTTTGGAGATATTGACAAATCAAAATTGCGACTAGCAAAACCGATTGGAAGTACTCCTCCAAAACAGCATACCAATAATGAGCCAAGACCGGATTCAAATGTCCGCAAGTTGAAACCTGTTGCAGGAACGAATCCAAACAGTAGCGCTCCGAATTTATTCGATAATAAGTTAACAATCGGAAATGTAGTAATGCACGAACGTTTTGGTAGAGGAGAGGTAGTCAATTTGGAAGGAGTTGGCCCCGACAAAAAAGCCGAAATTAAATTTGAAGTAGGCGGACTCAAAAAATTATTACTTCGATTTGCTAAATTAGACGTGGTAGGATAACAAGGAATTTGTTTTAAGTTTTACGTTTCATGTTTCAAGTTCTCATTACAAGTCCTTAAACGTAAAACATGAAACATGAAACGTGAAACTTTAAACGTGAAACTTAAAACTTTAAACAAAAAAAACTCATGGCAGAATTTATAAAAATATACCCCGATAAACCAAGTGAAGCTGCAATAGCCAAAGTGGTAAAAGTACTTCAGAATGGTGGTCTGGTAATCTATCCAACAGATACGGTGTACGGATTGGGCTGTGATATTACCAATTCCCGTGCGTTGGAAAAAATTGCAAAAATAAAAGGCGTAAAGCTGGAGAAAGCAAACTTCTCTTTCATTTGTCATGATTTAAGCAATTTATCCGACTATGTGAGACAAATTGATACATCAACGTTTAAAATCCTAAAACGGGCGTTGCCTGGACCTTATACTTTTATTTTGCCGGGAAATAACAATTTGCCAAAAGAATTTAAGAAGAAAACCACTGTCGGTATTCGTGTGCCGGATAATAATATTGTTTTAGAAATAGTAAGACAGTTAGGAAACCCAATTGTTTCTACTTCGATACGTGATGAGGATGATGTAATTGAATATACAACAGATCCCGAACTCATTTTTGAAAAATGGCAAAATCTGGTAGACCTTGTTATTGACGGAGGTTATGGAGATAACGTTGGTTCAACAATTATAGATTTATCTGAACATGAGCCTGTAATTATCAGAGAAGGAAAAGGAGATATTGATATTCTGTAAAATATAAAAGAATACAATTTTAGGATAATAAAGAATGGTTTGATTAATTTACTTGTGAATTAATTAAACCATTTTTCTTTTATTTGAAAAAATTGAGTAATCCGGAATACGCTTTCAGACGGATCGTTTTTACATTTACAAGCAGGAGAGTAACTCAAATATTGAAAAACATCGTTTTTCTGAGTAAATGGGAAGAAAAGAAAGTGGGAGATAAACTGCTGTTAAACGATACAATACAGCAATAAAAATCTAATTTGCAGCTATAAATTGAAACCTTAATAGTGCTTTTGTAAAAAAAAACTTAAAACGTATCGTAATTTAAAAATAATAACTAACTTTAATACAGTTAAAATTTAGTTAGTTAATTAAAAATAATGCTATTCTTGATTTATATTTAATTGGTTATTAAACAAAGTTAAGAATACATAAAAGCAGGTCGTTCGACCTGCTTTTTCTGTTTAAAAATGATATGGAAATAAAGAATTATTTCGATTGTTTTTTCATTTCTTTTTCAATCATATCGTAGAATTGATCGATTTTTGGCATAACCACAATACGAGTTCTTCTGTTACGAGCTTTATTTTCAGGAGTGTCATTTGCAACTAAAGGCACATATGAACTTCTACCTGCAGCAATTAATTTCGCTGGATTTACACCCAGATCATTTGTTAATACACGTACAATAGCAGTAGAACGTTTCACACTTAAATCCCAGTTGTCTAAGATAATTCCGTTGCTTTTGTAAGGAACGTCATCTGTGTGACCTTCAACCATACATTCAAAGTCCGGTTTGTCATTTACAACTTTAGCCACTTTAGCCAAAACTGTTTTTGCTTTATCACTTACGTCATAACTACCACTTTTAAATAATAATTTATCTGCAATAGAAATAAATACAACTCCTTTTTCAACGTTGATTTCGATGTCCGGATCGTTGATTCCAACTGCTCCTTTTAAGCTTGTTACTAAAGCCAACGTCACACTGTCTTTTTTAGTTAAAGCATCTTGAAGTCTTGATATTTTTAAATCTTTCTCTTTTAAACTTTCTAAAGATTTCTCCAGATTTTCAGCTCCTTTTGTAGTTAATACAGTCAAGTCTTTAGAACTGTTTATTAAGTCCTGATTGTGCGATTTATAACTTTCAGCAGTAGCTGCTAAGCCTGCTTTCTCTTCCAAACATGAATTAAGTTTTACAGTACAAGAATTTAATAAGTCTTGAGTCTCTTTGTTTTTAGCTTCTAATGCCGCATATTGTTTCTTCGAAACACACGATGTTAAAGCCATTAATACGGATAGTGCAATTACTATTTTTCTCATAATTTTAATTTAATTAGACGTTGATTACAAATTTAGTTTTTAATATATTGAATTCTGTTAAAGATTTCTTTAAATAATGTCAATTTTTCCACGTAATACAAGTAAACGATACTTTTGACACTATAGTATTGTTGGATCTGAAAATCTTTTCTTTTTCTTTTATACGCAAAAAACAGGCCATAAAATGAGAAATGCGCTTTCAAAATCGCAATAGTGTGTTGAAATTTTCCTTGAAAAAGAAAACGTACTCCCGCAATTCCGTCTAAAACCATTCGGATGAAAAGAGTGGAGAGTAACCCTTTTTTCGGAAGGTTTTTTACCATCATTAGCAACGAATTTCTGAAATTCAGATACGTTTTTCTTGGATTTCCCTGTTGTAAAGTCGCGCCTCCCACATGATACACTATCGATTGTGAATTGTATTTAATAATATACCCTTCATTTAAAGCACGCCAGCACAAATCGATTTCCTCCTGATGCGCAAAAAAAGCAGCATCAAAACCCTCTAATTCATGATAAACAGTACTTCTAATAAAAAAACAAGCCCCGGAAGCCCAGAATAATTCGCAATTATCATCGTATTGACCATTGTCTTTTTCAATCGTTTCGAAAATACGTCCACGACAGTAGGGATAACCATATTTGTCCAAAAAACCACCCGCTGCACCGGCGTATTCAAAATATTCTTTATTTTTAAAGTCCAGAATTTTAGGTTGAATAATAGCTGTTTGCTTTTCATTATCAAATGTTTCGATAATAGGTTTCAACCAATTTTCAGTTACCTCGATATCTGAATTGACTAAAGCGTATAGTTCGGCGTCAATATGTTGTAAAGCATCGTTGTATCCTTTCGCAAAACCATGATTACCATCATTTTTGACAATCTTTATGGCTGGGAAGTTTTCTTTGACGAAATTTATAGAACTGTCCGTTGAAGCATTATCTGCAACATAAATAGTGGCTTCTGCCGAAAATTGGATGACAGAAGGTAAAAACTGCTCTAACAATTTTACTCCATTCCAATTTAAAATTACGACTGCTATTTTATCCAAAAGTATTTTTTTATAATTTATTAAATTTATTTATAGTCCGGAAGCGATGGTAAAAACGCATATTTCTCGTTTTCAAAGTCCATTTGACAATAATAATGATTCAGACCGTTCGTAACATTCAAAAACCGTGCCTGCATTGTCATATTATAACGGGCAATCTGGTCAAAAGTTGCCTGCGATATTTTTACTTCAGGTGCTTTGCACTCTACCAATATATGTATAGAACCATCAGAATTAAAGACCACAACATCGTAACGCTTTCGCAATCCGTTGACTGTCAGGACTTTTTCTACATTTATAAGTGATTTGGGGTATTTTTTCTCCTTCATTAAAAAATGGACGACATGCTGACGCACCCATTCTTCCGGGGTAAGAATGATGAATTTTTTCCTGATTTCATCAAAAATAGACACTTTATTTTCGCTATTTTTGAATCGGAAAGTATAAGTAGGGAAATTTAATTTTAGCATAAAGCAAAAATATAAAATTGTTGCAGGTTTCAAGTTTAAAGTTTCAAGTTATTGGAGCGTAAACTTGAAACCTGCAACTTGAAACATCAAAATGAATGGATGAAGTTGTAAAAATTGTAAATGATATAAAAGCCGGAAATATTAAGCCAATTTATTTTTTAATGGGTGAAGAGCCTTATTATATTGATAAGTTAGCGGAATACATGGAGAAAAATCTACTTGCAGAAGAGGAGAAAGGATTCAACCAGACTGTTTTATACGGAAGAGATGTTTCTGTCGAGGATATTGTTTCAACGGCTAAGCGCTATCCGATGATGGCTGATCGTCAGGTTGTTATAGTAAAAGAAGCGCAGGACTTATCCAGAAATATTGACAAAATAGAATCTTATGTTGCTAATCCGATGGAAACTACGGTTTTAGTCTTTTGTTACAAATACAAAACGCTTGATAAACGTAAAAAAGTAACCAAACTATTAGCTCAAAAAGGAGTAGTCTTTGAAAGTAAAAAATTATACGAAAACCAGGTTGGTGACTGGATCAAACGGGTATTAGCGGGAAAAAAATATACAATTGATCCCAAAGCAAATGCCATGCTGGTTGAATTTTTAGGTACCGATTTAAGTAAAATCAATAATGAGCTTGAAAAATTACAGATTATTTTACCGCAAGGAACTGTAATTACGCCACAACATATTGAAGAAAATATCGGTTTCAGTAAAGACTACAATGTTTTTGAATTAAGAAAGGCAATCGGAGAGCGCAATCAGATTAAAGCCTACAAGATTGCAGAAAATTTTGCTCACAATCCAAAAGAATACCCGCTGGTAATGACAACCGGACTGGTATTTGGATTTTTTATACAACTACTGAAATACCACGGGCTCAAAGACAAGAATCCTAAAAATGTAGCTACAGCCATCGGAGTAAATCCTTATTTTTTAAAGGAATACGACCTGGCGATAAAGAATTACCCCATGCGAAAAGTAAGTCAAATTATAGGCGCATTACGCGATATCGATGTAAAAAGTAAAGGAGTTGGGGCGAATGCATTACCTCAATCAGATTTGTTAAAAGAAATGCTTTACAAAATATTTAATTAAGCCATGAAAATTCACGATATTTGCATTTCCAAAAAAATAAAAATAATCTAGATTAAAAAATAATTCACAATTATGGGAATGAATAAAAATACTGTTTTAGGATGGGCTACTTTTATAATGATACTTATGGGATTGTTATTAATAGGTCTTGGAGCTTTTAGATATAGTGATGTTTCGGGTTGGGGATTTGGAGCTGTAGGTGTTGGTTTCTTTGCTAATGCATGGGTTTTTAATGCTTTAAAAGGTAGAGTTTAAAATAAAAATATAGAAATTTAAAAAATAGATCATAATGTCAGACGATAAGAAAGTAATTTTCTCCATGTCAAAATTGAGTAAAACCTACTCAAGCAGTGACAAACAAGTACTAAAGAATATTTATTTAAGCTTTTTTTACGGAGCTAAAATTGGTATTTTAGGTTTAAATGGTTCCGGAAAATCTTCTCTTTTGAAGATTATTGCCGGAGTTGATAAAAATTATCAGGGTGATGTAGTTTTTGCTCCGGGTTATACCGTTGGTTATTTAGAGCAAGAACCACAATTAGACGAAACAAAAACAGTTATTGATATTGTTCGTGAAGGAGTTGCCGAAACCATGGCAGTTTTAGAAGAATACAACAACATAAATGATTTATTTGGTCTTCCTGAAAATTACGAAGATGCGGATAAAATGGACAAATTAATGGACCGTCAAGCAGCATTACAAGATAAAATTGATGCGCTTGGAGCTTGGGAAATTGATACCAAACTAGAAATCGCAATGGATGCTTTACGTACTCCGGACGGAGATACACCAATCAAAAACCTTTCTGGAGGAGAGCGTCGTCGTGTAGCTTTATGTCGTTTGTTATTGCAACAACCTGATGTATTGTTATTGGATGAGCCTACCAACCACTTAGATGCAGAAAGTGTACTTTGGTTAGAGCAACACTTAGCACAATATGCCGGAACTGTTATCGCGGTAACGCACGATAGATACTTCCTGGATAATGTAGCGGGTTGGATTCTTGAATTAGATAGAGGAGAAGGTATTCCATGGAAAGGAAATTATTCTTCTTGGTTGGATCAAAAATCAAGCAGAATGGCATTAGAAGAAAAAGTAGCTTCTAAACGTCGTAAAAACTTAGAGCGTGAGTTGGACTGGGTTCGTCAAGGTGCAAAAGGGCGTCAGACAAAACAAAAAGCACGTTTACAGAATTACGACAAATTATTAAACGAAGATCAAAAACAACTGGATGAAAATCTGGAAATCTATATTCCAAACGGACCTCGTTTAGGAACAAATGTAATTGAAGCTAAAAATGTGGCGAAAGCATTTGGAGATAAATTATTGTATGATAATTTGAATTTCACTTTACCACAAGCTGGAATTGTTGGAATTATTGGACCAAACGGTGCTGGTAAATCTACTATTTTCAGAATGATTATGGGAGAGCAGGAAACCGACAGCGGGGAATTTTCTGTTGGTGAAACCGTAAAAATCGCTTACGTAGATCAATCACACTCTAACATTGACCCAAATAAAACAATCTGGGAAAATTTCTGCGATGGTCAGGAATTAATCATGATGGGTGGACGTCAGGTAAACTCTCGTGCTTACCTAAGCCGTTTTAACTTTGGAGGAAGCGATCAGAACAAAAAAGTCGCTATGCTTTCGGGTGGTGAGCGTAACCGTTTGCACTTGGCCATGACACTAAAAGAAGAAGGAAACGTACTTTTATTAGATGAGCCTACGAATGATTTGGATGTAAATACACTTCGTGCACTTGAGGAAGGTCTTGAAAACTTCGCTGGTTGTGCTGTAGTAATTTCGCACGACAGATGGTTCCTGGACAGAATTTGTACTCACATTCTTGCCTTTGAAGGAGAATCAGAAGTGTACTATTTCGAAGGTGGATTCTCTGAATACGAAGAAAACAAAAAGAAACGTTTAGGTGGTGATTTAACTCCAAAACGTTTGAAATACAAAAAACTTATCAGAAACTAAATTCCTGAGGGAATTTAAATTCCAATTTTATAAATTCCAAATTCCAATCTTTGCAGGTTGGGGTTTGGGATTTTTTTTGGTGAAAATTTTGAAAATTTAGTTGTAGATGAAATTCTGCGCTATACGGTAATTTTATTGCTAACCTATCAACAGCAAACCCTCACTGTCAGGCTGAGCGAAGTCGAGGTCCTTTATTACTTAAACAGCCTTCGACTTCGCTCAGGGTGACAAATCGTTTTAAATTTTCTATCTGTTGTGATCATTTTATTTTTCAACCAATAACACCAAGACTTAGCACATAAAAAAAACTAATTCCCCCACTGTCAGGCTGAGCGAAGTCGAAGCCCTTTACTACTTAAACAGCCTTCGACTTCGCTCAGGGTGACAAATAGTTTAAAATATTTTATCTGTTATGATCATTTTACTTTTTAACCAATAACACCAAACCATAATCTATAAACAAAAAACAAAGCTAATTCCCTTTCTGTCAGGCTGAGCGAAGCCGAAGCCCCCCCTCAATGTCACGCTGAGCGAAGTCGAAGCGCGCGCGCTCTACTTTTTATTATACCTCTCAATAACCGCAAGACCCAATCTGATTTTGTCATACGAAATACTTCCTTCAAAATGATCAAAATAAGGTTTTAAAGCTGTAGGGTTTTCTAATTTTATTTGCGCTCTTTCTAATAGAGCAATTTCTTTAGAAGTAACAAACTTGCTTAAGTCAATATCATAGCCCTCCACATATAATTTGGCCAAATGTGAGACCACTGTCGAAAGTCCGAGTTTTCTTTTGAAGGCGATTTCTTCAACAGAGCTACCGCTTTGGAATAATTCTAAAGTTTCTTTATAGGTATTGCTTTCTTTTTTGGTTTTTGTGTTGGTCTTTTTCTTTTTATAAAAATCAATAATCGCGTCTATGAACTCTGATCCATATTTTTCAAGTTTGACTTTTCCAACACCATCAATAGTCAAAAATTCTTCATCACTCATTGGACGAACAGTTTCCATTTGACGTAAGGCGGCATCACTAAAAATTACATAAGCCGGAACTTCTTCTTCCTGCGCAATTTCGTAACGTAATTTTCGAAGCGTTTCAAAAAGAGAATTTTTGGCAACTGTTGCTTTTTCTTCTTTTATTGCGTTTTTGTCGATCACTTTTTTGACAACGGTTGTCAGTTTAACTTTTTCGCCTTCAAACAACACTTTCTTTGCAAAGGGCGTTAGTAAAATTTTATTGTGTTGATGAAAGGCAATTTCGCAATATCCTAAATTGATTAGTTGTATTAAATACTGATTCCAATCGTACCAAGAAATATCAGCGCCAATTCCGTACGTTTTTAGCGTTTGATAATTTTTTTCGTAGATATACGCGTTTTTTGAGCCTCTTAAAAAATCAACAATTACAGCTAAGGGTTCGGATTCCTGCAAACGGATAATCGCTGACAATGCTTTCTGTGCTAAAATTGTTCCGTCAAAGAAAACGGGAGGATTTTTACAGATATCACAATTACCACAATTTTCTGTAACCAACTCACCAAAATACGAGAGCAGAATTTTACGTCTACAGCTTAAAGCATCGGCATATTGCTTCATTCGTTCCAGTTTTGCCAATTGCACATCGGCGTTTAAACCTTCTGATGCAAACTTCTGGAGCTGAATCACATCGGCATAACTTTCAAACAAAACAGTTTCAGACGGCAATCCATCGCGACCGGCACGTCCAATTTCCTGATAATAGCCTTCAATATTTTTGGGAAGATTGTAATGCACCACCCAACGCACATTGGATTTGTCAATCCCCATTCCGAATGCAATTGTAGCACAAACCACCTGACAATCATCGTTTATAAATTCATCTTGTGTTTTTGCCCGTAGCTTATTCTCTAAACCGGCATGATACGCTTTTGCTAAAATTCCTTTTTTTCGAAGTTTATCGGCTAATTCTTCTGTTGTTTTACGACTTAGACAGTATACGATTCCGGATTCGTTTGGTCGCTTTTCTATAAAATCTGTAATTTGTTTGATACGATCCAAAGCGGGACGGACTTCAAGACTTAGATTTTTCCTGTCAAAAGAAGCTACAAAAGTTTTTGGGTTTCTTAAATTTAACTGTTTTGTAATATCCGTACGCGTTGCTTTATCAGCTGTAGCGGTCAATGCCAGAATTGGAGTAGAAGGGAAGCGGCTTTTCAAATACCCTAAATTGGTATAGGCCGGACGAAAATCATGACCCCATGATGAAATACAATGTGCCTCATCTATAGCGATTAAGCTGATTGTTAACTCATTAAAAACCGCATCCAAATAAGACAAACTTTCTGGGGCTATATACACCAGTTTAATCGTATTTGACTTTAGGTGATCGATGTAAAATCGTTGTTCTTCAGAAGATTGACTACTGTTAATATAACAGGCCGAAATACCATTCGTTTTCAGACTGTCTACCTGATCTTTCATCAACGCAATTAGCGGAGAAACAACAATGGTAATTCCGGGAAGCACTAGCGCCGGTAACTGAAAACAGATTGATTTTCCTCCTCCGGTTGGCATAATAGCCAGTGTATCCTGACCGGAAAGTATCGTGTTTATAATCGTTTCCTGATTGGGTCTGAACTTTTCAAATCCAAAATTTTCTTTTAGTTTGGCATGTAAAATCTGTGAATTCATCTGGCGCTAGTACTTTAGAATTATATAAATATAGTATTTTTCTTATAAATAATAATAAATTTTATAAGGAAATAATAAAAAAAGGAACCCGAATAGAGTTCCTTTAGTTTATTAAGAAAGAGATAAATTAATCTTCATCGTCTTCATCGTCGTCGTCGTCAGCGATGTCTTCTTTATCTTCGTCGTCATCATCGTCATCTCCACCGTCAGAGTCTGGTTTATCTTGTGTATCCTCATCCTCGTCCTCATCAATATCATCATCAAGATCAAGACCTTTTACCGGCTCGATAGTATCTACATCAACGTCGATATCATCATCTTCGTCGTAGTTTTCGATTCTGTCTGCAAGTTTGGTACTAATTTTCACTAAATAAATAGTGTCTTCAGTACGAACTTCAACCGCTTCGATCAATTCGTTTTTAGCATTTCTAAAACGGATAACATCCGAATCATCATAACCATCAGGAAATTTCTCTACCAAAAGGTTTAAAATTTCGTTGGTAAGTTTAGCGTAGTCTACTATAACTCTTTTCATAAAATTATCCTATAAATCTAATAAATATGCAAAAATTAACGGAGCAACGATTGTAGCATCCGACTCAATAATAAATTTAGGGGTTTTGATGTCTAATTTACCCCAAGTGATTTTCTCGTTTGGAACTGCTCCAGAGTATGAACCATAACTGGTTGTTGAATCTGAAATTTGGCAGAAATAACTCCAAAACGGGATATCATGCATTTCCATATCCTGGTACAACATTGGTACCACACAAATAGGGAAATCTCCTGCAATACCACCACCAATTTGGAAAAATCCAATTCCGTTAGTGCTATTTTTCGGATACCAATCAGCAAGGAATGTCATGTATTCGATTCCTGATTTCATGGTAGAGGCTTTTAACTCACCTTTAATTACATATGAGGCAAAAATGTTACCCATTGTGCTATCTTCCCAACCCGGAACAATGATAGGTAAATTTTTCTCAGCAGCTGCATACATCCAGCTATCTTTTAAATCTATTTCGTAGTATTCTTCTAATACGCCGGATAATAACATTTTATACATGAATTCATGCGGAAAATAACGTTCTCCTTTGTCATCAGCATCTTTCCAGATCTTGTAAATGTGTTTTTGTAAACGACGAAATGCTTCATGTTCAGGAATGCAAGTATCAGTAACACGGTTTAATCCTCTTTCCAGTAATGCCCATTCGTCTTCCGGTGTTAAATCACGGTAGTTAGGAACTCTTTCGTAATGAGAATGAGCTACTAAGTTCATGATATCTTCTTCCAGATTGGCTCCGGTACATGAAATAATCTGTACTTTATCTTGTCTGATTATTTCGGCAAAAATTTTACCAATTTCTGCTGTACTCATAGCGCCAGCCATACTTACCATCATCTTAGCTCCATTTGCCAATTGTTGTTCGTATGCCTTTGCAGCATCAACTAAAGAAGCAGAATTAAAGTGCAAATAATGTTTTTCAATAAACTGACTGATTGGTCCTTTCATTTTCTTGTTTTTTTTGTTTTTTTATTTTGAATTAAAAGTGTAACCTTTTAGATGATACTGCAAATTAATAATTTTAAAGATATTAAATCATCAATTTGCAGCTTTTTTTATATTTTTTTAGAGTAGCCTAATATCTTCAATACATCATCAGAAGTTTGTTGTTCTGAAAAAACTTCAGTAGCCAAAATTCCGTTTTCATCTCGATCTATAAGGATGTGTTTGGGCTGTGGAATAAGGCAGTGGTGTAAACCTCCGTAACCTCCGATTGTTTCCTGATAAGCACCTGTATTAAAGAAACCAATATACAATGGTTTTTCTTTGTTGTATTTAGGTAAATAAATGGCGTTCATGTTTTGCTCGGAGTTGTAATAATCATCGCTATCACAAGTTAAACCTCCTAACAGAACCCGCTCGTAAGTATCGTTCCAGCGGTTTACCGCCAGCATGATAAAACGTTTGTTGATAGCCCATGTATCTGGCAAAGTGGTAATGAATGAAGAGTCAATCATGTTCCATTTTTCTCTGTCATTTTGTTGTTTTTGGTACAAAATCTGATAGATAGCACCACCGCTTTCTCCAACAGTAAAGGATCCAAATTCAGTAAAAATGTTCGGAACATCTACTTCTGCTTCGTCACAGGCAATTTTAATCTGATTGATAATTTCGTCAATCATATATTGGTAGTCGTATTCAAAGGCCAATGAATTTTTGATAGGGAAACCACCACCAATATTCAAGCCATCAAGACCAGGGCATTCTTTTTTTAGTGCAATGTATACTTTGATACATTTCACCAATTCGTTCCAGTAATAAGCCGTATCATTTATTCCGGTGTTAATGAAAAAGTGAAGCATTTTCAGCTCTAATTTATCATTCTCCTGAATTTGTTTCTTGTAGAAAGCAACGATATTTTTGTATCCAATACCTAATCTGGAAGTATAAAACTCAAATTTAGGTTCTTCTTCGGCAGCAATACGGATTCCAATTTTGAATTTTCCTTTTATTTCAGCCTGAAGCAAATCAAGTTCTTCATAGTTATCAATAATTGGAATAGTATTTTTATGTCCGTTATTGATTAGTCTCGCAATGTTGCTGATGTATTCGTCTCTTTTAAAACCGTTACAAATAACATACGTACTTTTGTTTATCTTACCGTTTTCTAACAAATTCTCCACGATATTCACATCAAAAGCAGATGATGTTTCGATATGGATATTGTTTTTGAAAGCTTCATTCATAATGTACTCAAAATGAGAGCTTTTTGTACAGTAGCAATAGTAATACTTTGCTTCGTACTTGTTTTTTTCCATAGATTTTCTGAACCAGCCTTTTGCCTTATTGATGTTGTTCGAAATCTGTGGCAGGTAAGTAAATTTTAATGGAGTGCCGTATTGTTCCACCAATTTCATCAAATCGATATTGTGAAATTGTAAGTTGTCTTTGTTTAATTTAAATTCTTCTTGCGGGAAGTAATACGTTTGATTTATTAAGTCCGAATATTTTGTATTCATTTATTTTTCAATATTTAAGATTGTATTTTTAATTTAGGTAAACGGTGCTAAATCTAAAATTCAAACTCTAATATTGGCGAATATAATCGGCAGTTTTTCGTGTTCTGCTTTTGAACATAAAAAAACATCAAAACAAAACGGACTCTTGCTATTATAAAAACGATTCAACATCCTTAGCAAGGAACTATTGAGGCGGTTTCTATAAGAACTAAATTGTCTTTGTTTTCTGTTTGTTTTCATCGTGGCAAATGTAAAAAATAAAATACACCTAAAGCAAAGCTTTTGCTTAAAAAAAGTTTAAGATTTATAATCCTCAAACGCGTCTAGAATTAATTTATTTTCAACGGATTGGTTAATTTTTATTTTTCCTATTCCTTCAATCAAGGCAAATTGAATGGTACCGTACTCATTTTTTTTGTCGTGAATAAGCAATTCAAGGATCGGATCGATGTCTTTATCATCAAACTTCACGTCGTCATATATACCTTGAATAGCCGTTTTGATTTCGGCATATTCTGTAGCGCTAATCAATTCTTTTTGCAATGAAATATAACTTTCCAGTATCATTCCTACTGCAATCGCTTCCCCATGCAATAAAGTCTTTTTAGTTTCACTTTCTAAAAAGTAGCTTTCAATGGCATGACCTAAAGTATGTCCGAAATTTAATGCTTTACGAATATTCTTTTCTGTTGGGTCCTGTATTACAATTTCATTTTTAATTTCAACGGAACGATAAATCAGTTCATCAAAATCAGCATAGTCAATAGATTTCAGGTCTAAAAATTGTTTCCAATATGGAGCATCATAGATCAAACCGTGTTTCAACATCTCAGCCAAACCGGAACGCATTTCGCTTTGCGATAAAGTTTCCAGATATTGCGTGTCAATTAATACCATCTGAGGTACGTTAATAACCCCAATCTGGTTTTTCAGATTCCCTAAATCAACTCCGGTTTTTCCTCCAACAGAGGCATCCACCATAGATAGTAAGGTAGTCGGAATATTGATAAAGTCAACTCCACGTTTAAAAGTAGAGGCTACAAATCCGCCTAAATCGGTTACAACACCACCACCAAGATTAATTATAAGTGATTTTCTATCTGCACCAAGTTCCGTTAAAACATTCCAGATTTCGATACAGGTGTCAATATTTTTATTGATTTCACCTGCCTCAAATTCAATTATTTCAATAGTTAAATCCGTTTCAAGTAAAGGTAAAAACTTAGACAAACAATGCTCATTTGTATGATTATCGACTACAATAAACAGGTTTGAGTATTTATTTTCTCTTAAATGTACATTTAGAGCTTCGTATGCATTTTGATTAAAATGTACCAGATAATTATTGGCTTGAATGGATTGCATAATTCTTTAGTTAATTGAAAGCGCAAAATAAGGCATTTTTAAGTAAATAATATTGAAACTCTGTCTATATTTGCACAAAAAAATAACCTAAATGGAAAAAATATTCGATAACACTCAGGTTGCATTTTCGTTAAAAAGCGATACGGAACTTGACAGAGCTTATTTTCTTTTTAAAATGATCGACAGTGAACCCTTGGTGAGGATAGGAACGGCTGTTACTAATTTTGCTATTAAAGCACATTTGCCAGTAGAAGGATTAATCCGTGCAACTGTTTTTGACCATTTTTGTGGTGGTATCAACGAAGACGATTGTATTACTGTAGTAGACAAAATGTTTACCAAAGGCGTTTCATCTGTTTTAGATTATTCAGTTGAAGGAAAAGAAGAAGAAGAGCAGTTTGATGCTGCTTTAGAAATGACTTTAAAAACGATTGAATTTGCTAAAGAACGTTTAGCAATTCCGTTTGCGGTTTTTAAACCTACGGGCTTAGGTCGTTTTGAACTTTATGAAAAATTAGGAGAGCAACAAACCTTGTCTCCTGCAGAACAAGCAGAATGGGATAGAGTAGTAGCCCGTTTTGATAAAGTTTGCAGTGAAGCACACAAAAAAGATGTTGCGTTATTAATTGACGGTGAAGAAAGCTGGATGCAGGATGCTGCAGATGACTTGGTAACCGATATGATGCGTAAATACAATAAAGAGAAAGCAATTGTTTTCAATACTTTACAAATGTACCGTTGGGATCGTTTGGATTATTTGAAAAAATTGCATGATATTGCCAAAAAAGAAGGCTTTTTTATTGGAATGAAATTGGTTCGTGGCGCTTATATGGAAAAAGAAAATAAGAGAGCTGAAGAAAAGAATTACGTTTCTCCAATTTGTGTTTCTAAAGAAGCTACAGACGTTAACTATGATGAAGCAGTTCATTATATGTTAGAACATTTAGATACGATGTCCATTTTTGCAGGAACTCACAATGAATTGAGTTCTTATAAATTGATGGAAATGATGCAAAACAAAGGAATTGCCAAAAACGATAACAGAATCTGGTTTGGTCAATTGTACGGAATGAGTGATAATATCAGCTACAACTTAGCCGAAAACGGTTATAATGTTGCCAAATATTTGCCATTCGGTCCTGTAAAAGATGTTATGCCGTACTTGATTCGTCGTGCAGAAGAAAACACGTCTGTAGCAGGACAAACAAGTCGTGAATTATCTATGATTAAAGCAGAACGCAGACGTAGGAAAGGGAAATAGTTTTCAGTTTGCTGTCGCAGTTTACACTTTAGAAGAGGTCGTTTTGGAACTCAAAAAGAGAAAAAGTTAGAAACAGATTAATTCTGCTGCTATCCAGTTAAATGAAGAGGGAATCTCAAGATTATGAGATTCCCTCTTTTTTTATCCTATTTGTCAGTTTAGCACGAGATTTCCTAACTTACACTTTATACTTGATTCCGTGTCATTTCGACGAAGGAGAAATCACACTAGGAATTCCGCATAGAGAGCGACCATTCTTTGTCGAGTCACGTTTGTGATTTATCGTACCTCGAAATGAACAAATGTTTTTCTAACTCACACTTTCACTCGATTCCGTGTCATTTCGACGAAGGAGAAATCACATCAGGAATTCCGCATAGTGAGCGACCATTCTTTGTCGATTTACGCGTGTGATTTCTCCTTCGTCTAAATGACAAGTTTGCGTGTAATTTCAAATTAAAATAGATTGTCGTACAACTCAAAAAAAAAAAAAAGAAGAAATCTCAAGATTATGAGATTCCTTCTTTTTTATTAAAACGAAACCTGACATTGCAGCACCACAGTTCCTAATCGGTCGCTTTGTTTGTATTTTCCAATTAGTGGATTATCGTAGATCGCTCTGTTTTGATAGTTTAGACTGAATTTCGGGCCAAAAGTACCTGTTGTGTAATAATTTGCCCCGATTTCATACATCGTCATTGGAGTGTCCAAGGCTTCTAAAGCAGCAACTTGTGCCGCTACATAGGGCTGGAATCGTCCTTTTTTAGCCGCATTAGAGGATTTAGCAAACAAGTATCCGAATTGTCCGTAATAAATATTTCCTGTACCTACGCCAATAAAACCGGCTCCGGAACCATTGATCAAACCATTATCTCCAACAGCCGGGTTGGGAGTTGAAACAGATTGAATGTAATTTCGACCGTAATTATTATTGTTGTAAGAAGCATAAGCGGTAATAGCAGCTCCTTTATCATTGATTGGACTGTCGTAAAAAACATCAAAGCCTAAAACACTCATGTCATCGTGGGCGATTTTATCGTCAGCTGTTAGATGCCACATCGCTTTTGCTTGTGTCATATAACCCAGTGCCAGATTAAAGACCTTTTTAGTCCCTAAGTAAGTTCCTTTGTGGTATGGATCTTCCAAAGATTCTTTCTCGAAAAAAGAATAGGTTAGGATTCCTGAATATTGTGCTCTCGGCGTTTCTGTACTTAATGTAGAGTTGATACCTAAATTATTTACACTGTTTTTATATGGATTTGTGATTGCAGCTCGGTAATTGAATTTTCCCAAATCTCCTTTGGCATAAATACTCAAGTTTCTGTTTCCAAAAGTAGAAGAGGTATTAATAAACTGCTGATACATCGGTGTATCCAGTGTTAAGTGAGAAGAACTACTATTTGCCGAATATCTTGTTGTTCCGGCTCCCCACGCGGTTAAACCACCACCAATATGAAGTTTATCATTAAAATGGTATTCTCCTAAAGCATCCATAATAGAAAGCGGTGCATTTGAAGGGCCTGAATTTTGTTGAAAATTGATGTTATTTTGCCCCAATTGAAGGTGAAAGAAAATGTTCTCGGTTAACATTCCCATCGCCTGCAAACGCAAACGTCTAATTACGATATCATACGTTTGGTTTACTTCGTCAGTTCCAATTTTGCTTCCGGGATTTAGCTCTGAATAGCGTCCCCAAACCTGAAGATTCATTCCGAATTTAATGTATTGTGATCCGTCTTCGGATAAATTAACTACAAATGGGGATTGTTTTTTTTGGGCGTTTAAATTAGAGAGTGAAAGGAGTAAAACAGCAAAAAAAATTAAACTGCTTCTGTAACGGATTTTTTTCATAATAGAGGCTTGTTTACCGGGTTTAAAGGCAAACATATAAAATCTGAGCTTATTTCAAGTCATAAAATTTTCCCAATTTTACAGAAATTACTTTATTTAAAGTGAAATATCCCATTGCACTCTAAAGCGCCAACCACCTGTATATTGCAGGCTAGAATCCTGGAAATCAAAGTAGGAGACCTCTCCGGTGAGCTTGTTTTTATGACCCTTAAAAAAGTAATTAAAAGCAACCGTAGATTCTCTTTGCAGGTTGTCTTTAAAATTTTTATCAGGACGATAAACCGCATGTCTCCCTGCCATTTCTAAATGTTTAGGAACCCAAGGCCAAATGGTATGAAAAAAGTAGCCAGCTTGTGCATAATACCCTCGTAATCGGGTTAATTGATTGTTGTTTACCCTGTCGATAATATTTTTGTGATGCCATTCGCTTTGCCAGGAAAATCCACGATACATGAATGCGGATTCTATATTGTATTGATTAACTCTGTATTGACCCGGTTTTTCTTCTTCAAATCCTTCCAAAGAACCACCACCGGCTTGAGAAAAACGAGTATATGGACTTCTGTTTGTTACTCCGGCCAAGGCTATGATAGCGGTTGGTTTTTCATGAAATTCTAAGTCTCCTCCTTCAAAATCAAGTGTTCTGCCTAAGAAATTCCATTGTGCTCTACCAAAATACATTAGGTTCTGGTCGTCATTTTTAGTGTTTCCTCTTCCGGTTCCGGTTAGAGCAGCTACCCAATAATTAAAATCGGCTATACCTTTTCCTTTTAGATGACCATAAATCTCAACTCCTTGCTGTCTGTCTGTGGTGAAAGGGCGGTTTAGTATAGAGCGTTCAACCATTTGTTGTTCACCGCTGCTAATAAAACGTTCGCGGGTAAACTCTGTTTTCCATTGCCCTATTTTAAAACTCATCCAGTCCCATTTTTCAATCATGATTCTAAAATCCAACAGATTGGATTGACTTAGCTCATATTCCCAATAATACTTCAACCACGGCTCAAAAGCATGACCTCCAACCTTTAGCCTTGCTCTGTTTATTTTAAAGGCGGTCTGATTGTCCTGATTGAAATCGTCATACGTTAACGGGTCCTGATCGTATGGAGTTGCAAAACGAAACTGTAATCTGCTTTGTAATTGAAACAAGAATTTATTATCTCTGGTCTCTAATTGAATTCCTTTACTTCCATAACTCACATTCATTAGTTTAGTGGAGTCCTTTTGCTCTTGAGAGAATGTAATTGAGCAAAAAGATAAAAGTAAGACACCAAAATAAATTTTCAAATTAAGTTCTTTTTGACTCATATTTAAAGGATTTGATTACGACATAAACTGGAAACGATTTAGGTAAAAAAAAGAAAAGCCAATGAGTTTTTAAACCCATTGACTTCAAATTTAAGTATTTGTTTGTTATTATTTCATATTTTCTTACAAAAAAAAAGAGACTTTTTTTAACCACTAATTATGGGTAAATTGTAAGTTACTCAGGTTTTTATAAGTTCCATTCTCCAAATTTATCAGCTCCTGATGTGTTCCTTCTTCGGTGACTTTTCCGTTGTCTAAAACTAAAATTTTATCGGCACTTCTGATTGTTGACAGACGGTGTGCGATAATAATACTGGTTCTTCCTTCCATTAGAATTTCTAAAGCTTCCTGAACTAATTTTTCACTTTCACTGTCCAAAGAAGAAGTTGCTTCATCGAGAATCAATATACTTGGATTCTTAAGCAAAGCCCTTGCAATGGCAATACGCTGACGTTGACCACCGGACAATTTTACACCTCGTTCTCCAACCAAAGTTTCGAATTTCTCCGGAAAACCATTCACAAAGTTGAATGCGTTTGCTTGTTTGGCCGCCTGAATAATTTCCTCGTCCGTAGCGTCGGGTTTACCGTAAGCAATATTTTCTTTAATTGTGCCTCCAAACAAAATCACATCTTGCGGAACGATACTCATGTTGCCACGCAGATTTTCAAGATCGTACTCATAAATATTCTTTCCATCAACGGTAATTTCCCCAGACGAAATATCGTAAAAGCGCAGTAAAAGAGACGAAATAGTCGATTTTCCGGCACCACTTGGCCCTACGATTGCTATTTTTTGACCAAATTCTGCTGTAAAGCTTACATTCTTAAGCACTTCAATTTCTTTACGCGAAGGATAGCTAAATGCTACATTGTTAAACGCTACATTTCCTTTAATTTTTTCATGCGCACCGTTTGCTTCAAGGTTTATTTCTTCCGGTGTTTCTTCTAATAGTTCAAAAACTCTTTCGGTAGCACCAATTGCTTTCTGTATTTGCGCATATAATTCGGCTATTCCTCCAAAAGACGCCCCTACAAAAGTAGAATACAACACAAATGAAATCAATTGACCGACACTCATTTCACCCGCAATACTCAATCGTACCCCGTACCAAACTACTGCTACAATCGCACCAAACAAACAGAATATGATAAAAGAAGCAAAGTAACCACGGTATTTACCGCCTTTAATCGCCAGTTTTACTACTTCGTTTATTTTGCCTTTGTATCTTGCAATTTCATACCATTCGTTAGCAAATGCTTTCACAATACTAATTCCTTGCATGGTTTCTTCTACAATAACCTGGCTTTCGGCCACCTGATCTTGCACTTGTTTGGAGTATTTTCTAATAAATCTTCCGAAGATTACAGCTGCAACAGCCACCAAGGGCACCACAGAAAGCATTAACAAAGTAAGTTTGAAACTTTCTGTAGCCAATAAAATCACACCTCCGATGATTAATATAAACTGGCGTAAAAATTCTGCTATAGTACTAGTCAGCGTGTCTTGAATCTGCGTAATATCAGCGCTGATACGACTGTTAAGTTCACCAACTCTTTTTTGAGAAAAGAACGTCATAGGCAACTTAACCAAATTGGTATATAAAGACAAACGTAGGGTTGCCAGCGTATTTTCGGTAAAATTGATAAATAAAGACAATCTAAAGAAAGAGAAGAAGGCCTGAAGAAATAGTATAGCAACTAAGCTTAAAGCAATTTTATTGGTCTCTGTATTGTCTTTGTTTTTGACGCAGTCTACTAACATTCCCATTAACTTAGGAAAGGCTAGGGCAGTAGCTCCTGTTAGCAACAGGAAGAATAAACCAACATAGAATTTCCATTGGTGTTTTCCGGCGTATTTGAATATTAGTTTTGCTTTATTGAGAGAAGTAGCGGTAATCTTTGATTTTGGCAAATCATTTTCTTTATATCTGGCCATTTTAAATATACAATTAAGATATACAAAGGTATGATTATAGCGACTGAAACCAAAGTTATATGCTAAACTTAGCCGTTTTGTGATTTTTTTAACGGAACCTGAATAATTATGGAGCAAATGGGATTACATTAATTTACTGTAAAAGAGTTCGCTAAAGAAAAACTCGAAAATTTATTTCACTTTTTTCGCAAATATGCTTGCAAATACAAAATCTAGCTGTATATTTGCACTCGCAATCACGATATGATTGCAACCTATGTAAAATAGGGCGATTAGCTCAGCTGGTTCAGAGCACCTCGTTTACACCGAGGGGGTCGGGGGTTCGAACCCCTCATCGCCCACCAAGAAACTCCTTAAGAAATTAGGGAGTTTTTTTTTGTTAATGTACTTCGCAAATTGCTTCGTCTAACTTAAATAAATCTCAATTTATTAAAAAATAGTAATCGTAGTATTTTGTTTTTATGTAGTATTGTAAAAACTTCTGCTTGGTTACATTGTGTATATACCCATAATAAGTTAGAAATGCACTATAGTAGCTGGTATGTAATATTCAAAACAATAATACTAAAAAATGACTTATGAATGCTGTTCACGGATCAATTATTGAAAATCTAAAACAAATAGAAATCATTTACGAGGAAACTATTGATGCATTTAAAAAGGACAGAACAAATACTGGAGACTCAAAAGAAGTTACAGTCAGTCAATTTATAGCTAGTTATCTTTCCAATGATTATCAAGTAAAATCTACAAGTAAAATATATTCCAGAACCCAAGAAACAAATAACATCGATTGTGTTGTTCTATCTCCAAATCATCCAAGATTAATCACGCCGAAACGTGAAGTTATATTGGCGGAAGGAGTTTTTGCGGCAATCGAAGTAAAACCCGACATTTCAACTTTGACAGAAAAAAGCGAATTTCAACGTGGATTAAATCAAATTAAATCAGTAAAAAACATCATTAGAGATGTAGATCGATTAGAACTTACTGGATTTCCCGGTGAAGAAACGACACCGAAGTATTATGATAAAATTCCTAGTGTAATTTTCTCCTCGAAGTCAACAGAACTTCGAAAAACCGTTGATTACATTTGTGAAAATGTTAGAGAAAGAAAATTAGACCACGAAGAAATACCAGACTTAATTGTCTGTCTAGATAAAGGACTAATTTTTTATTCTCCAGTTTTTTCTTCGACAGACATTGGACAAAATTTAAAAAGCAAATTGCCTTCAATTCCAAAAAAGGCATTTGTGACATATGCTTCATCGGAGAAGCCAATGATTTTAATTATGTTTTTGAGATATTTTCTCAATTTTCCTTCACCACATATGCTACTAACAGATTTTGTTGTTAAAAAATATTTAACTGATATAGAGACAAATTTTGTAGTTAAACTTCTTGACGCAGACAAGATGTTTATCAAAAAATAAAAACTATTACAGCTAACAGGCGTTTGGCTAGATTTCGAATTTAGTTATATATTCATGTCTGCGCTTCACAAGAAATTTTATCTTTATCAGAATAGGCATCAGGTGTTCGACTACAATCCCTGACACCCCACCAATTTCAACAAACCTCCAAAGTCATTGATTTTGGAGGTTTTTTTATGACTCGAAAAAATAATATCTTTTTTTTGAAGTCAGGTTCACTAATTGTGGAGAAGTGTAAATTTTATCGCAAATTTCACTAATTGGCACGAATTGTTTTTTTGCCACAGATTAATTAACTACTTAGACTTTTACTATTTAGCGCTTAAAATAATAGTTTTAAGGAACGATTATATAAAAAGAAGGAGAAATATATTCAAAGATATTTTTTACCGATACACTTAATCTATCAAATTATATAAAGTTCCGAGACCTGCAGATTCTGGTCTTCTATCCTTTAATTCAGTATAATCATATTATAATAATTAAGGCAAAAAGAATACATAACACTATACTTACAAATTTAAAAGTTTATTATTTTTATTTAAAATAATTATAAATAATGTTTTAGAAACATATTCTTTTACATAGTTTTGCATCGTTTTAAGATCAAAATTAAATACGATTCGCTTGCAACTTCCTCACAAAAATAGAACCATACTAACAGATATTAATTCTGAATCAGCATTTAAACTGGCTTATCTCAGGTATTCTGCTAAAGTCTATGGAGTATGCATACATAAAGTGCAGTCAAAAGAAGATGCTGAAGAAATTGTACAAGATGTTTTTAGAAGCGCCTGGGAAAACCGTGAAAAATTTAAAACAGGTAAACCTTTAGAAAACTATTTGATCAAAGCAGCAAAATACAAGCTCATCGATTATTACAGAAAACAACAAGTAAAAAATCAACACTTGACCATTGTAAGTGAAACAGCAGAAACTTCAAATAATAGTACCGAAGATCATATGCGCTTTACTGATTTAAAAGAAACGGTGTTTTCCGCACTTCACAAACTACCATCAAAAACCAAAGAAATATTTTGGATGAGTAGAAAAAAAGGATTAACCAACAAAGAAATTGCCGCCGAATTAAAAGTAAGTGAAAAAACAATTGAATACCATATATCGAGTGCTTTAAAAAAGTTCAAGGTACAACTTGCCGAATATATATAAACATTCGTTAAAGCATAAATCGTTTGTCAATTTTAGCCCTTTGAAATTGATATTTTAAAAAAAAATCCACTTCTCTTTAGGGTAAAACCTTTTTCATACGAATACTTAATTGAACGCCACTTAAAAGGGATTCCATTAAGATGAAAATTACACCACAAATCCTCGAAAAATACGCTCAAGGCAAATGCTCTGAAACAGAAGTAAAATTCGTAGAGCAATGGCTCGATAACCCGCAAGATGAAGAAGCCGAACAAAATGAACATTTATTTACGAATACCCAACAGCAAAGGGTTTGGAGAAAACTGCACAAAACTATTTTCTCAAAGAAAGGCTTGATTTCAATATCGCGCTACGCGGCGGCTGCCTGTTTTGTTGGAGCCGTTTTCTTTGCCGGACGTCAGTCAGCTATGGCTAATTCAGCTAAACTAGCGCAAGAAATAAAAATACAGGAAGCTAATAATTTATTCGTCTACGGAGGAAATGGTGCTTATGCAAAAATCCCCGGTAATGAATTTAGTTTACAGTTTGATGGACAATTAAAACTCTATAACGGTTCCAGAGAAATAAAAACAGTGAAATCAGGAGATAAAATCCATACGCTACACCCCATGAAGACCTATATTTTAATGGGGAATAAACAAAAAACGACACTTATAACAGGACTCGATGCTGAAATGGAGCAAGGAGGTCTTGGCCATCTAAAAGGTGATTTCAGTATTAAAGTTCTTAAATAACAATCGATTTGAAACATATTTTAACTACACTATTGTTTTTGCAAACACTAGTCCTCATAGCCCAAAAGAACCCAAATAACACCATTAAGGGTACGGTACTTGATTACAATAACCACCCAGTTGAAATGGCGCAAATTGTTTTAAAAGAAATCAATAAAGGCACTCAAACTGACAAAAATGGGGAATTCTCTATTACTGATATAGCTCCTGGTACTTATACAATAGTAGTCACACTCTTAGGGTATACCACTCAAGAAAAAACTATTACTACAAAAGAGAGTATAATTATAAATACAACGTTTACTCTCAAAGAAAACACATCAGACCTACAAGAAGTAAAGGTATTTGGAAAAACAGAGACACAAAAACTAGAACAATCAGCACAAGCAGTATCCGTAATAGAAACTCGCGAAGCAAAATTTAAAACTGCAGATTTAGGTGAAGTACTTGCTCAAACACAAGGTATAAGTGTAAGACGAAATGGGGGTCTTGGATCTAAAACTAATTTTTCCTTGAATGGTTTAACGGATAATCAAATTCGATTTTTTCTTGATGGAACACCCTTAGAATATCACGGTTACAACTTTGGGATTTCTACTGTTCCAGTAAATTTAGTCGATCGGATTGAAGTTTATAAAGGTGTCGTTCCTATCGAATTTGGCACCGATGCTCTAGGTGGTGCTGTTAACTTAATTACTCCAAAAATACGCTCCGGTTTTCACGGCTCTTTTTCAAGTCAGGCCGGATCTTTTAGCACTTTTCGTGAATCTCTTGTTCTTTCTAATTATAATAAAGAAAGCGGCTTTTTTATTAAAGCAAATGGATTTTATGATTATTCAAAAAACAACTATAAAGTAGATGTCGATGTAGCCAACGATGCGGGTAAAATAAAAGAAGTAACTGTACCCAGATTTCATGATGCTTACGAAGGATATGGTCTGAATTTCGCAACAGGTTTTAAAGACAGATCTTGGGCTAAAGAATTGAGTATCGAAGGTTTTTACACCAATTACACCAAAGAAATTCAACACAATAAATTAATGGTCGGTGCTCCGTATGGAGAAGTAATGACCTATCGAAAATCGGCTGGTACCATCTTAACCTATCGTAAAGATTTTGGTGAAGCTATTTTATTAGATGTCATTGCAGGTTATAATTACCGAGAGCGACAATTTTTAGACATCTCGGATTATATTTATGATTGGTATGGAAACCGTATTGACAGTTCTGCCGGAAATAGTAGTGGTGAAATTTCAGAAGCCACAGAACCAAGTAACACTTACACTTGGAATAATGATACTTTTTCCCGCTTAAAAGCCTCATGGAAAATCAGTAATCGATACGCTTTAAGCTTTGTTTCCGCTCCAACTTATTCGACACAAACAGGAGATGACAAGATTATCGATGGTTATGATCAAGCCACAGCCAAAAGAGATTTGTTTACTTGGGTAAATGGTGCTGATTTTAAGATTAATGCTTATGATGAACGATTAGAGAATATTCTTTTTGTGAAAAATTATTTTCAAAAAGTAAAATCAGAAGAAAAAATCACTTCAAATAATACCGTAGCAATAACAGAAAGAGACGTCAATTACTTTGGTTTTGGCGATGGATTCCGTTTTAAATTTTCAGAACAATTTTCTACCCGATTAACTTATGAGTATGCGATTCGGTTACCTCAAACCGACGAGTTGTTTGGTGACGGACAATTTGTACAAAGCAATATCGATTTAAAACCAGAACGCAGTCATAATGTAAATTTTGAGCTTTTTTTACAGAATAAAGAGAATTCGTCAAGTAAATGGTTAGTGCAAACCAATGTTTTTCTGAGAAAAATTAGCGATCACATCTTGTTTGTACCGAGTTTAGATCGTGATAATAGCTATAAAAATGTATTTGCCGCTACCTCTACAGGACTCGAAGTATCCGGAAAATGGACTTCTAAAAATGACAAATTAACATTTCAAATAAACAGTACTTATCAGCATTTTTACAACGATTCTGACGAAGGGTCATATGCTGCTTATAAAGGAGATCGCGTACCTAATCTGCCCTATCTTTTTGCTAATGCAGCCACCTCTTATTCTTTTAATCGTGTATTGGATAAGGAGGACAAACTATCGCTTTTCCTGGATTCCAGATATGTTCATGAATTCTACAGAAGCTGGGAAAGCGCTTCAGTAAATCCATTTATTATTCCAAGTCAGCAATTATACAATATAGGAGCTGTCTATCACAACACTATTAAAAGTGTGAAATATGCAATAACAGCAGAATTACAAAATTTCACCAATGAAAAGAATTATGATTTTTTAGGAGTGCAAAAACCAGGAAGATCATACAATATCAAATTAGTAACTCAATTTTAAATACAATTATTAAATAACAATCCATTATGAAAACAAATCTTTTTTTTATGAAATATGCTGTCTTAGCAGCCATATTCTCAGTCTTTGCATTAACATCATGTAGTTCAGATGAATCTAAAAAAGAGGACCAAAAAGAAGGTACTAATCCAACAGTTATAGCAGCTGTTCGTGTAAATACACCTGGAGGAAGGGTCTTTTATCTAGGCGCTTATGAAAAATTTCCTTCCACTCTTGATTATACTAATATGACAGAAATAGGACCAAGTGCAACTATCTATTCTTATGGTGAGCATCCTTATGTTTGGAATGGTACAGCCTTAACTTTGACTAAATACAATGTTAGTAATGATATGAAAATTTCAAGTTCAGATGTTTTCAGTGTCGCAAATACAGGTATAAAAGGTACTTTTGGACCTCCTGCTTTTGTATCTGAAACAGAAGCATATTTTTTCGCTTTAAATGAAGGGAAAATTATAAAGTTCAATCCAACTGCTATGACTATAATAGAAACTTTAGCAGTAACGGCATTACCATTAAGTAATGATGCCGGCATAAAAACTTCTACTTATGCTAGTTATGTTACTTCTGCAGGGAAAATTATTCTGCCTGTAGGAGCAGCCCCAACAGATTTTAACAAGTTCCCGCAATATGCACAAATTGCTGTTTTCGATATAAAATCAAAAAGTGTTACCTATGTAAACGACTCACGTATGTCAATGGGTTATAATACTCTTGCAAAAGGAAATGATGGTAGTTTGTATTACAGACCTGCACGTGAAACAGCTCTTTCGTTAGATTATAGTACGGTAACGGGTAACCCTCCAACAGGTGGATTATTAAAAGTAAATCCTAATGGAACATTCGATGCTAACTTTTTTGTAGATTTAAAAGTGGCATTAAATGCACATTCAGTAAATGTAGTCGCTTATGTTCATGGAGATAAAGCACTTGCTCAGTATTTAGACAATACTTTCACACCTCCAACATTACCTGCTGATTGGTATAAAGCAGTAACAAAATTTGCAATTGTAGATTTGAAAACTTTAAAGACAGAACCTTTTACATCATTTGAAAAATATGGAACTGTATATTCAGTAGGTACAATTGATGGTAAAGAATATTATGGAAACATTACTGCTCCTGATGGTAAATTCAGCCTTTTGAAACAAAATGGCGCTACTGATTTCGAGGCTGTTTCTGAAGCTATTGGTGGAAGTTTGATATTTGTTGGAAAACTAAGATAATCATCTATATAATTACTTACGAAAAAACAAATTACAACTTAGTCTCAATCAGAGTAAAGAAGTTGTCTTGGACAGCCCAAAGAAAAACAACAACGCCATTGGAATCCAATGGCGTTTTTTTTGCTAAAATTCTTCGCAAATTACTTTACTTAATTTTTTAGAATCAGATCCAAAAGTTGTAGGGAAGTAAAAATTAAGCATAAATCTGTGGCTGTTTTTTTCGCAACCAATTACACCAATTTTCACAAATAATCTTTGCCTTTGATTAAAAAAACTTGAACAATTATTTTTATTTTCTTCTACGAAAATCCGCAAACTAGTTATTAGCGACTGCTATTTTAGTACACTCTTAAAAACTACTAAAAAATTCTTTAAGAAATTAAGAAGTTTTTTTATGTCTTTAATTTTTTTAATATTGATTTACCGGCGAAAATTGTTTCTATATTAGTAGCGAGATAATTTCTGGTGTTTGCCACACTTATACCGCTTAAATTAAACGAATTAAGTTTACTATCAAGATTTATTACTTGTAAGCGTGACAGGATAATGTGAAAAAGAAGCCGTATTTTCATATAACCCAAAAAGAAATTAAATTAGCAACCCAAATCTTTAAAATGAAAAAAAAACTAATAACTCTTTTATTTGTATTTACTGTTGTAAATCTGTTCGGACAAACGCCGACCGCAGCAACATCGGGTAAGACCGACCCTTCAGACACTAAGAATGATAAGGTTTTTAATAAAGCGATAAACCCGCTTAAAAAAGTTCCGTTATACGAAAATTCAATTCTGATTCACGATTACGACGGTGTTCTTTTTTCATTTGATTTAGATTCGGAGCAAATTATCTGGACTGTAAAAGCCACGGATTCGCATACTGAAATGTGTGCCAATAAAATAACACTGCTGGATGGAGTTCTGTACGTTCCGTTTATAAACGGTGAAATTTTCGCCATTGACAACGAAACCGGAGCTATTTTTTGGAAATCAAGATTAGGTAATATTACAGATCAGGTTGTACTAAAAGATCAAACTCCGATTATAAATAATGGACAACTGTATATAACGGCTCAAAATCAAGACCAAAGCAGTAACATTTATGCGCTTGATTTAAAAAATGGCAGTTTAATATGGACCTATAAGTTTGATACCCCGAACAATGACATTCCGGTACTCTTTTTTGATAATAAAGTTTTCGCCCAAAGCGCGTCAAATTTCTATTGTTTTGATGCAAATACAGGAAAAGTTCTTTACCAAAAAACCTTTGAAAAAGCGGTGGACGGAAAACCTGTTACAGATGGCGAAAATGTGTTTACAGCAAATGAAGAAGGTATACTTTTTGCCCTAAGCCCTAATAAACCGGATGTTTTATGGCAATTTAAACTAGATGAAAATCAACATAATGTTAAAGAGCGCATCTTGTGCAAAGACAAAAAAGTATATTTTGCAGCTCAGGGCCCAACAGTTTCTTCTTTATACTCGTTAGATTCGAAAACAGGAACTCAGCTTTGGAAAACGGATTTTAAAGACGACAATATCCAATATATTACGGAGCAGGATGATAATATCTGGGGATATACCCGCAAGGGAAGACTTTTTCAATTAGACATCAATAATGGCGAAATTGCCTTCGAAATAAAATTAACCACCTTACCGATTTCAAATTTAGAATTCCCTATTGATGATTCCGTGTTTTATTATTGTGATGCCGGTTTGGTTCAATTTGATTTAAAAGAAAAAGACGAAAACATGACCTACATGCGAACTTCAATTAAAGAAGATGTATACAGTGCTTTTATAAAAATAATTCGATAAAAAAATAAAGAAATTGCCTCGATATCGAGCTCTTAAAACTAATAGTAAGTGATTGATTCTAAATTCAGATACTTTGCAAAAACTCCTTAAAGAATTAAGGAGTTTTTTTTATTTCTGTAATGTAAAGTCTTTTAAATTAATCTTTCCACAAGCAATTACTTTGTCATTAATTCTATAAAAAAGATCCTGTCCTTTTAAGTTAAGCCCTGTCCGCAAAGTACCATTTACTCCTTTATAAGAGAGTATTACAAAATAAAAAACATTTGATTCGTTTGGATTAATAGTTCTTTTTAACGAAGACGGTTTATGAATAGCACTATCCAAAAAAGGTTTTAAGTTAGATAAACCATAATTAAACAAAGACACCTTCTCAAGTGTCATTGTATCAGAAGGAATCAATATTTTAAAGTATCTCTCAGGCGAGGACGGAAATTCAAATGAATCTACAGGAAAATCTATTGTTAATGTAAAAGGATTAACAGTTTCATTCGTTATTCGAGTCCAAAATACGGCATAAACATACACTTTGCCATCCGGGGCTGTGTATTTTAGTCCGCCTTTTGGTAGGCTGTTTTCGATTATCAGATGTTGGCCTGCAGCATCAACATACTTATATTGGGTATCAATAAATTTATAGACAGGATTACTCAATAGCTTCTGACCTTTGCCTTTTTCTTTGGAATTCGAAACTTCTACAGCACCAGCACCTTCTTCTGATTTACTCCCTTGCTTACAGGAAAACAATCCTGTTGTAGCCAAAATTAATAGGAGCATCTTTTTTTTCATATTTTTAGTTTTCATACAACTCGTTCTATAATTGCAAATAAATAACTTTGATCATATAAGCTGCTAATAGGGCTAATATAAGAAATATCTTCGCTAAAACTAATATTAAAGTCGCCCAAAAGGATTTGTCTGGAAGCAAGAAAAATTCAAACCGAAAAATAATTCGACAAAATCCGGAAAGCCGTAGTAAAAATCCAAACAGTAACTATACTTTAGCAAAAAACTTCGTTTAACAACCTATCACGTTTGTCAAATATCAAAACCTTGACAGCGTATAAAAAACTAACATTTAAATACAATGAAATTAAAACAAATGCTTTTCGGAATATTTATTTTAGGCTTTTTATCATTCAGTTGTATTGAAAAAAAGACATTTGAATTTATTTACCCCAAACAGAATGGAGTTAAAATAAGCTTATTGTCGGATCATTTTAAAAAATTCAACAAAGAATGGAGGGGTTCAGATTATTATTACTCCGCTGAAAAAGATGGATTTATATGCTCTGTTTTATTTTATAAACTTGACGAAGAAGAAAAACTTGCTCTGGTTGAAGTCCCTAAACTTGTACTTGGTAAAAAGTTTAAAGATGCAAACAAAGACTTTCCTGAAAACTCACCGGTATTTCCCTATTCCTATTTTAAAAATTACTCCAATTTGAAAAGTATGGAAACAAATGATAAAAGTTGGGGCGAAATCACTGATGATTTTATGTTTAGAGAAAACGAAATCAACATTGAGGGAACTAAATTTACTCAAAAGCACATGTATGGATACGCCATGTTTGGCAATGATTTATTTGTAAATGTTCATCTCTCAAAAATGAATTGTACTGAAGAGGATATTGTGGAAATGAAAGAGATTTTGAATTCTCTAAGAAAAGAATCTAAATAAAAAAAAAGCATCTTTCCAACAACAGTATAATTTCAAATCTTCAAAAATGCAGAAAAAAATACTCCTGTTATTGTTATTTAATTTCTTTTTCGGTGCGCTTGCTTTTTCTCAAAAATGCGATTGTGAAAAATACAATACGTTTATTGAACTTGCTAAAAAGGAAAATGCTGTTAAAAACTATAAAGAAGCCAATAAACTTTTTAAACAGGCTTTTGAAAATACGGATTTTGCATTGGGTACAGATTTGAATCTTGCCTTAAAAGTAGCAGACCAAACCGAAGACAAAATTTGGATGGAACAAATTGCAATAAAATTAGCAAAAGGAGGGATCCCGTTACTCTTTTTTAAAAAATTTGAAAACTATAAGTGGTACAAACAGTTCAACGAGCAATTTCCGGAATATCAAAAATTGTATAATGCTAATTTTGATTTAAATTTTAAAGCAGATCTCATTGACTTAGAGAAATTTGATAAAGAAATCAATACCCATTACCACCAGTGGAGAACAAAAGAGCACGATTATGCAATTGAAATACTAGTTTCTGAAATGAAAGCAGTTTCCTTAAGATTCCAAAATATGGTCGAGAAATACGGCTTCCCGACAGAAAGAAAAGTGGGTTATAACTATGTCAGAAAAAATATTGAAGATCTGCCAACAGCAATATTATTAACACATATTTACCAAAGAGGTGAATTACTCTACAAAGACCAGCTGAAAGAATTAGTCTGTAATGGAAATTTAAGTCCTGGTTACGCTCAACAGCTTCAAACTGTAAGAGGGTTTGGCAATAGTACCGGTATTGAACAAGAAATGGAAGTTAGAAAATTAAAATATAGAAAATAAAGAAGCTGCTAACAGTAGCTCGATCAAATCGTCTTTTTATACCTTTATGCTTTAAGGGACAAAGGATTAAAAGTGTAGAAGTTTAAGTTTAAAAATCAGAATTAACCAAATAAAAACAATAATTTTTTATATTTTTAACAGTTAACTTGTAACATAATTAAGGTTTTACTATCTAATACCTCGTATTTAATAACCTTCTTAACAAATTAATTCATGGAAAATAATAGACGCGACTGGTTAAAAAAAATTAGTGTTGGTGTTGTTGGACTTGGACTTGTTCCGTTTGAAACATTTGCTTTACCCACAGATCATTTTCCTGAAAAAGAAAGCAAAGACACTCCTGTTAGATTAAGTTCAAACGAAAACCCTTATGGTCCGTCTAAAGCCGCAAAAACAGCCATGATCGAAAGCATAACTTTAAGCAACAGATACGGTTGGGAGCTTTCATCAGAATTGGTCAATTTATTAGGAGTAAAAAACAAGGTGAACCTCAACAATATTTTAATTAGCGCAGGTTCAACTGAAATTTTAGATTTAGTAGGCCAATTTGCAGCCTTACAAAAAGGCAATCTTGTTATTGCAGACCCGAGCTACGGATATTGGACGGATACTGCCGAAAAATTAGGGTTAACCAAAATCAAAGTTCCATTAACAGTAGACAAAAAAATTGATCTTCCTAAAATGCTAAGTTCAATTACTGCTGACACAAAGTTGGTTTATATCTGTAATCCAAACAATCCAACCGGAACCATTTGCGAAAGAAACGATTTAATACAATTCATATCTCAGGCCTCTAAAAACTCCATTGTTTTAGTCGATGAAGCCTATATTGATTTTACTGATCAAGAATCGGTAAGTCACCTGGTGCTTGAAAATAAAAATGTAATAATTGCCAAAACTTTCTCAAAAGTATACGGATTAGCAGGCGCAAGAATAGGGTATGCCATTGCCAATTCGAGTACAATTGAAAAACTGAGAGAACTCCAAACCTGGGCTAATGGGGCAGTTAGCGTTGTTTCAACAGCAGCGGCGATAGCATCATTAAAAGACGAAAATTTTGTAAACGAAACAAAAGCATTAAATCAGAAAACCAGAGATTATACCATTGCGGAGTTAGAGAAATTAAACATTTCTTGTATTCACTCGAATTCCAATTTTATCTATTTCTCTTTAAATAATTATAAAAAAGACTTTTTTCACCAGTTAGAAGTCAATAATATAATCGGTACCAAAATTTACGAAGAGGAGGGGAAGTGGTCCAGAATTACGATTGGTAAAAAGGAAGAAATGCAAAAATTCATTGCTTCTTTACAATAAATAAGACAAAAAAACATTTCCAGTTTACGCTCTACCAGATTAAACTGGAATATTTAATTCACCTATAATCAATAAACTGCACAATCTCCTCAATTGTACGATCCGGTTGATCTTCTTGAATATAGGTTCGCGCGTTAGCAATTTCCACAAGTTTTGCATTTGGGAAAACAGCTTTTAAATTTTTGCCTAATTTTAAGGGAAAAAGTTTGAAATCCTGATTCCCCCAAAGTATCAACACCGGTTTTTCGAAGGTTCGCAATTTCCGAGCGGCTTCGATAGTATATTTTGGAGACCACGCTTTGGCAGCACTTGCAAAATTAGCTCTGACTCCTTTATCGCGAATAAAATTATTTAAGTATAAATTTGATAATTCCTCATCTGTTACTTTTAAAGATAATAGTCCCATAATCAAATCCTTTTTCAGCAAAAATTTTAAAGAAAAGACACGACTTAACAAAAAAGTAAAACCCGGAACTCTCACGGCGTATTTTAGATAGGCAAACTTCGCAGGCGGGAAAACAGCAAGAACTTCACAATTTGAAAACACCAGTTTCGATACTTTTTCAGGAAAAAGTGAAGCGAAAATCTGTACATAGGCGCCCCCTGTATCATTTGAAACTACAATAATTTCATTGATACCAAGATGTTCCAGAAATTCATTGAGTAACATAGCAATTCCAATTGGTGTTAAATCAACATTGTCTGCTATCGCTAAATAATTCCCTCCAAGAGGCAAGTCAATGGCAATACATCTATAATTTTGACTTAGAATTGGAATAACTTTCCTCCAGGTATTGGCATTAGATAAGGCACCGTGAACAAATAAAACCGGAATCCCATTTCCTTCATCAATGTATTGAATACCTCCTTTAATTTTTGCAGTATGTCTTTCGAAAACTGGATTTAACGTATGATCAACTTTAAGAGGTTCCTTAGCTTCAGTTGATAAATTGAAATCTGTGGTTGCTGTCATTTGTATACTCTATTGGTTTAGTTTATACAAAGATGGTTCGAAGTAACCTGTTAAGAAATAGACAAATGTCTTCAAATTAAGTACCGTTGCGCAACCTGCTTAAATGCCTTGGAGAAATACCTAAAAAAGAAGAGAGATGTTTCAACGGAATGAATTTGATATATTTTGAATGGTTGGCCGCTAGTGTTTCATAGCGCTCCTTAGCGGTTTGTTTTTGAAAGGAGATCGTTCTGTTTTCCTGATCAATATAGTGCTGTTCGGTTAGCCTCCTGCCTAAATTTTGCCATTCAAAACTATCCCCATATAAGGAATATAACGCATCTCTTTCCAGAATGCTTAGTTCTGTATCGCATAATGCCTGGATATTTTCATAAGTTGCTTCTTGTGTTATAAAACTTGAATAAGCAGTAGTTAATTCATTTTCAAATGCAATACATTTAGTAGTTTCTTTCCCTTCAATATTACTATAATAGGATCTTAAAATACCACTTTTAATTAACACTAATTCAGTACATATTGCACCCTCTTTAATGAAGTACTCCTTCTTTTTTAAGAATTTTGTTTTAGTGATACCCTCTAATTTTTGAAGTTCAGTATCAGAAAGTAATTGCAAAGATTTTAGAAATTGTATCAACTGTATCGTTTTAAAATATTAACTCTGTTTTAACCCGTTGGCTGCAATGAATTTTAATGCACAAAAACATCCTTAGCAAAGTCTAAAAAAGACGTTTTGTATAGACTAAATAACAAAATTCTTTATCAAAATTACATAAAATTAATACAGGAAACCGGAGTAGATTAAAATTCCATTTTTTAATCTTTAAAAATACCAAGTAAGCATCCTTTGCTAATCAAGATCCGGTAAACAAATCTGATCTCACTACTTGAGAGAGCTGGAGAGCACAATTTACATATTCATCCATAAACTAGATAAATACACTTATAAGTTTGATTTAAACAAAATTAGTCTGTTTGATAATTTCGCTCTGTAAATGCAATTATCGTAATAATAAAGAGTGTTTTGTTCTTTCCATAGTTTGTAAAACTGTAAATCTTAAGAAAGGACACTATTCAAAGTTAAAATGACACGACACAACCCAAGCACTCTTGCACTATACCAAATAAAGTTAACTGGTATTTGTAACGTATGCTAATTGCAGCTTAAACCCGAAGTGAGGAAATTTCGAAGAAAACCACTCGAAATCTAAATCTTATTTCAAATGCTTATGAACTTGTATAAATTACGCTATCTTTTATTTTCTATTTTATTCGCCACTACTGCTTCTTACAGCCAGGTAACTTACGAGTTTTGTATGACGGGTAAGTATGGAAAAACTATTGTTTTGGACTTTAAAATTCACAACAATACTTCAGCTCCAATTACAGATTATGACTTTACTTTTAATTGGAAAGGCGTCTCAAATATTACAGTGTGGTCGGGATTAGACGTCATCCAAAATGGAGACAAGGGAGTAGTTGAATTAAAAAAAACGACCTTCGGAAATGCTCTTCCCGCTGGCACAACTACATACAGTGTCACAATGGATTATGAATTAGGGATGTTTCCACCTGACGAAGGCATTTTAAACGGCAATCCCATTACAGGCATAAGTTGTTACACACCTCCTGCACATGAGAACTTTAAATGTGAAAGAAATTTTAGTGCTGCCTGTACGGTAAAGCCAGTTGGCCCGGCTGCTCAGGAAATACGAATAGGTGAAGGATCCGTTTTTGCCTGGAATGCTCCTATACAGGTTTATATTCCCGAGAATCGGAAAGGTTGGGCTATTGCGATAGCGGTGTCCCATTCTTTATTTACGAACCTAATGGGATTTGATGCAATGAGTATCAATGCATACTTTGCTACTGCTATTCAGGAATCACAAGCAAGCTGTGAAGGAAGTCAGCTTATTGCCCCAAATTGGGTCACAAAGACATATCCCCATAATGACATCAATGCACCTTTGTATTGTTATGATGCCAGTGGCGCTGTAGCTGTAGGGTATTTTCAACAGGAAATGGGAGGGAGCTGGACAGAGTTAAATACAAGCTATCCCTGTTTTATTCCACAAATTGATAAAAAAAGTTTTATAGGTACGCCAAATACAGGTTCCAGTTTTGAATTTCAATCGATTGTGAAAGCCTATCATGATTATCGGAATGTAGCATATTGGCAGTATGTTAAATGTTGGAATCCGATTGACTTTTTAAAAAAATCAAACGATCCTTATGCCGCTGTCAAAATAATTGGCATGGCTTATAATCAGGGTATGAATCATTCCTCATTTCAAGATCTTTTTGACAAAGACCGTTCAGCTGCTGTCAGTGCAACGAACCTTATGGATCGTATTTCTCCTTCTACGCCTGCTGCTACCAATCGGCTTTATGCGGAACAAACCAACCGATTAACAAAAGTACTGGACAACAAAGTTGCTGACATCAATTGGACAGATGCCGCTGTTTTTGGCATCACCAATAAAGCAGCACATAGTTTCAGAGGCTATTACGACGCTTTATTTGCGTGGAATGATGTAGAGGAATACATAAAAAAAATAATGCCTTTTTACGCTTCTTTTGGCGTACAGGAACAAAACTTTATAAATACTATTAAACCTGTTTTTGACCGTATTAATGGAGGAAATCCTATTTCTTTCAGGTATCAAATGTCAGCTGTAATAGAAGCAATAGTAACCTTTCTACCAGCTTTTGATCCTAAAAAAGGACTGGCTGAAGTATATGGCGGATCTGGCGCTAACAGCTGTTTTGCACCTACTGCCAGAATGGAAGGTTTTAATGCCACTTGTGGAAAAGAATTATCCTTAAAAGTTTATTTCTCCGGTAAAGCTCCTTATACATTCAGTTATAAAAAGACAGCCGTATCTCCGGAGATTAGTTTTCCGGATGTGACCACTTCGCAAAATCCGTATACCATACAATCAGTTAAAGAAGGCAGCTATGCACTTACTGCTGTGGCAGATGCTGTTAGCGCTGGTGAAGTCGTATGTAGCCCAATAGAATTAAAATATATTGGAGCTGTAGCAACTGCAAAATTAGTTAAATACGGAGGGAATTATTGTACTGGAAAAGGCTCCGGGATTCAGATTGAAATAACAAGTACAGAGCCAGGTCCTTTTATCCTCGAATATGAGATAAACGGAATATCGCAGCCTTCTGTAACCGCAACTAGCAGCCCGTATACTCTTATTACAGCACCCGCTTCAAATGGAATTTATCGATTGACGAAAATCTCTGTTGCCGGATGCACTACTATATTAGATGATAAACTTACTATAACTACAACAGCAGCCAATCCGGTCCTGAATGCTACACTTTCTAAATATGCAGCCTCACCATCTTCCGGAGTAGGCCCCGGTGTCCAGATTGAAATAAAAAGTACTGAAACCGGTCCTTTTTTAATCGAATACGAATTAAACGGAGTGCCGCAACCTACCGTAACAGCAAATAGTAGTCCTTACATTCTTATCCCTTCACCGGCTCCGGAAGGTACGTATCATTTGACAAAGATTTCCGCTTCAGGTTGTGATGCTTTATTAAACAATAGCCTTGTTATACCCCCAATGGCTGCCGGATCAAATTTGAGTGCTAAACTTGTTGCCTATGGCGCATCTATTTGTGCCGGTATCGGACCGGGTGTTATAGTTGAAATAAAAAGTACCAAGCCAGGCCCCTTTACAATAGAATACGAGATAAATGGAGTAGCGCAACCTGTAACAACTATAAATAACAGTCCACACATACTTTTCAAATCACCAGCACCAATCGGTATTTATAGACTAACAAAAATTACTGCAGCAGGATTTGATACCGTATTAGATGAATCTCTAGATATCAATTCCAATGTAGCTACTCCGGATATAGTACTTTCTAAGGTTGACAGATCGACTTGTCAGGGAACAGGCACTGACATTCAGATTGAAATAAAAAGCACTGAACCGGGACCTTATATAATTGAATACAAACTAAACGGAATTTTGCAACCTCGAGTAACAATAACCAACACCCCACAGATCCTCGTTTCGTCTGCATCCATTGGCACTTACAAAATAACCAAAATTTTTATTTCGAATTGTACCTTTTCAATTAATAAGACTCTCACTATTGCTAAAAATAGCGGACTACCAACAGTTAAAATAGAAGGTAATTTCTTTTTCTGTTATCCGTATAAAACCGTTTTAAAGGCTGTAGCAAATTCATCATCTACACAAATTAAATCGTATCAATGGAAAAAAAATAATACAACTATTACTAATGCCAATAGCGATGCTTATATAGCAGACCAAATAGGAGAGTATACCGTTATGATTACAGACCAAAATGGTTGTGTGCTTACAGCGCCAATCGTCAAAGTAGAAGAGAAATGCAATAAGGCCATTTCAGATCCCGATCCACTAACATTAGATTATCCAAAGTTTTTTACGCCAAATAATGATGGACAAAACGATACCTGGCACATCAAAAACTTTGATAATTTTAAAAATCCCGAAATAAGAATTTTTGACCGCTATGGTAAATTTATAGTTCAATTGTCACAAGATTCTAATGGATGGGACGGTACCTTCAACAACAGTCCTCTTACCGCCACAGATTATTGGTTTACAATGACGTACACTGATAAGAATGATCCATTGGTACGAAAAACACTGTACGGGCACTTTTCACTGAAACGTTAAAACACTTTCTTAAGCCACTATTCTAAAGAGCAGCACCGTATTTCCAACAAAATGACTGCTTTATTTGCAACCCAATTTTCTAAAACTACTGTCTTAGTAGTGAATAAAATTTAAAATAAAACTTGAATGATGTATTCACGATTTGTCTCTTATATTGCCCTTTTATTGATCTCTGCACATTGCTTTTCGCAAGAAGGAATTCCGATCTACTCTGATTATTTATCCGACAATTACTATCTCATTCACCCTTCAATGGCGGGAGCAGCCAATTGCGATAAAATAAGATTAACCATTCGCAACCAATGGTTCGGTCACGAGGATGCTCCTGCATTTCAGACCTTGAGTTACAATACCCGATTTGATGAAAAATCGGCTGGAGGAATTATTCTTTTCAACGATAAAAACGGATACTATTCTCAAAAAGGAATTCAACTTACTTATGCACATCACATTATGTTTTCAAGGGATGCTATTGATTTGAATCAACTCTCTTTTGGAATAAGTGGCGGTATCACGCAAAGCCAGTTAGATGAAACCCATTTTCTGGATTCCGGTGTTACAGATCCGATTATTAAAGGAAACGTTGAAAGCGAAACACATGTCAATTTTGATGTCGGAACTTCCTATAATTATCTGGATATGTATTTTCATCTGACTGCAAAAAATGTTTTGGAAACCAAACAAAATAAGGATTCCAATCATGAAACAAGTAACCTAAGAAAATATCTTTTTAGTACCGGTTACATTTTTGGCAATTCAGATTGGTTATCATGGGAACCTTCTGTTATGTTTCAATTTACTGAAATGACAAAAGAAAAGACACTTGATGTAAATTTGAAAACGTACAAGAATTTTAGTGAAGGAATGCTGTGGGCCGGTTTGTCTTATCGTACCGGTTTAGATGCCCAACACCCGGTAAATGGTACTTCAAAACAAAAATTACAATATTTGACACCTATTATCGGTATAAACTATAAAAACTTCCTGTTTGCCTACACGTATTCTTCCGTTTTTGGTAGTGTCAAATTTGACAATGGCGCTTATCACCAGCTTACATTAGGGATGAATTTAGCTTGTAGAAAGGAGAAGTACGATTGTAATTGTCCCGCTGTAAACTAAGACTTTACAGCTTTAGCGAAGTGTAACACAAAGACGATTTACAAATAAAACGAAAGTGTTAGCAATAAAGAAGAAAAACCTATCTCAGTAGTCTTTGACTTGATATAAAAACCTCCGAATTCATTTGATTTTGGAGGTTTTTTATATGTGAAATAACATCATTAAACCAATAATCGGCCACGAAAACCTCTCGCTGCATAATAAGAATCAGCACCATTGTGATAGACAAAAACAGTATTGTAACGAAAATCAGAAAAAAGAGCACCGCCAAGCTTTCTGATATCTGGAGGCGTTATAATCCAGCTGGATGTTTTGGCGTCAAATTTTCCAAATTTTTGCAGGTCACGGTATTGTTCTTCGGTTAGGATTTCAATTCCCATTTCAGCTGCTTTATTAATAGCACTGTCTTTTGGTTTGTGCTCTTTACGTTTTTCCAATGCTTCATGGTCGTAACAAAAGCTTCTGCGACCTTTTGGGCTTTCTATTGAACAATCCACAAAAATGTATTGATCGGTCTCTATATTATACCCCACAACATCCGGTTCCCCTTCAGTTCTTTCCATTTCATCCAATGACCAAATTTTGTCCGGATTAGCTTCTAATTTGGCTTGAATTTTATGCCATTCAAGACCTTCGTGGCGTTTGCTGTTATTCTCAAAGCGAGCTTCTAATACACTAAGCAACTGATCCTGTTGCTCAGCAGATAATTGGTTCTTTTTACTACTCATGTTACTTTGTTTTTTTATGATCTTAAATGTCTTTTAATCCTTTTCCTTTCAGAATTTGGGGCATCGCTTTTTCTATTCGTACTTCTCTGGTTTTGGATTGTTTGGGCTGCGAAAAATAAAGCAGATACCCTCTTTGTCTTCCAGGAGTTAAGGCTTCAAAAGCCGTTTTTAAATCCGGAAGTTCTTCCAGTTTTTTCTGAAATTCTTCGGCAACGGCAAACTCTGTCGTTTTTTTAAAGGTGACTTGCAAACCGGCTCTTTCTATTTCAATTGCTTCATAAATATAAGCTTTAAGAGTCACCTTTATCGCAGTAATGCCCTCCGTATTTGTGAATCGAATCTGGCGTGTGGCTTGCGTATTTTCCGATTGTTGAGTAAGAATGTTTGCCGTGTCTTTTAATAGAGCGCCTTTAAAAAACAGAAAAGCACAATATTCTTTAAAAGCATGTATCAATACGATATTGTTGCCTTTGTACGTATAACACGGAGAATCCCATTTTAGTTCTTCGGTCAACTGGCAATCAAGAGCAATATTTCTTAATTGCTCCTGTTCTTCTTGCCATTTTTTAGCTTCATCAAAATAAAAATCAACGTTTGGATTCATACCAATTGAATTTTAAAAACTAATTACACAATTGCTTTACGATCTGCCGGTCTGAAATACCAGGATACGACTGTCAGTACAATCAATAAAACCGGACCAAAAAGTTCTTTGACACTATCACCACAGTATAAATGAGAAAAAACCGCTCCAGACATCGCAAAGAAAAAGCCCGCATATGCCCATTCTTTCAACAGGGGAAATTTAGGAATCAGTATTGCAATCACACCTAAAATTTTCCAAACTCCCAAAAGAATTAAGAAATAAAGCGGATACCCCAGACGTTGTATCATTTCTGCTTCTTCTTTCATTTGTATCAATTGTACGATTCCTGTTGCAGTCATTCCCAAAGCAAGCCAAAGTGTGGCAACCCAATAGATAATTTTGTTTTTCTTAGTCATAATTATTTTAGTTTAGTTGGTTAACAATATCCTGTAATCTGTTGTGCGCCATATTAATCCCTTGGGCAAAAGGCAATTTCAGCATTTGATCTCTCAGCGCCACCGATTTATAAATAATTTGCATCGTAAGCCTGCTGGTAGAATCCGTAATTTTTTCGAATTCTAAAAACTCTAACTGAGGAGGGAAGGGGCTGTTTTCCATTTCAAACGTACGTGTAATCCTCTCGTCAGGAAGAAACTCCTGAATTACGCCATTGGCCTGAAATACAACATTTCCCTTTGGGTCACTCGTTTCAAATTGCCAGCTGCCGTGTTTTCTATTTTCGAGCTTTATCACTTTTGTTCCCATCCATTGCGCTACAATTTCAGGTTCGATATACGCTTTAAAAAGCAATTCAAGCGGTAAATCGAATTCTCTCGTAATTAGTAGTTCTTGCTTGCCGTCTTCCGCATTAATTTTTGTTTTTCTTTCCATGAGGTTTATTTTTTATAATTTTTCATGATCTCTTCTAATTTATTAAAACGTTCATCCCACATTTTTCTGAAGGGTTCAATGAAGTTGTCAATTTCCTTAATTTTCTCAGCGTTTAAGTGATAATGAATTTCTCTTCCACTTTGTGTCTGATGCAGCAATTCACATTCGTTAAGAATTTGAATGTGTTTTGAAATCGTTTGTCTCGAGGAATCAAAATTGGCTGCTATCGCTCCTGGAGTCATTGCCTGTGCAGCAACCAAACTTAGTATGGCTCTACGGGTCGGGTCGGCTATTGCCTGAAATACATCTCTTCTAATTTCCATTGCGCAGTTATTTGACTGCAAATATAGTGCAGTTATTTGACTGCGCAAATATTTTTGGACTTTTTTTTATTCTTTTTTCAAAATAACATCCTTAAGCACAGTAAACTAAAGGAATTCTCATTTACAAAAAAAGATTATCTAAACTGTTTGGGTTTCAGATTTTGTGCGGCCAATACGGCAATTTCGTTGATCCGATTTTGCCTTGTTTCCGGTCTTTTAGCAGAAACTACCCAATATAGCAGCATCTTTTTTACAGACTTACTTAAACTCGTAAAATATTCTTTTGCGCCGGCATTCACTTCAAAAGCCGCTAACAAATCTTCCGGAACATGTAATTCTTCTACCTGATCCAGAATAGTCCAGGAACCATTCTGTTTTGCTCTTTCCACACTTTCAAGACCAGCCTCAGTCATAAGTCCTTCTGCAACGAGGCGTTCTATTTTTGCCTTATTGATCTTAGACCAATTACTGGAAGGTTTACGTCTGGTAAAAAACTGAATGAATTTATCCGAATCTACCGATTTTCGGGTGCTGTCAATCCATCCAAAACACAGGGCTTCATCAACAGCATCACTCCAGGTAATGGTGGGTACATTGGCCTGTTTTTTATAACAAACAAGCCAGATGGACTGCTTTACATTATGATTCTCTATCAGCCATGCTCTCCAATCCTGGCTACTGGCGGGGTAAAAAGTTTCAATATCCTGCATTTGATTTAGTAGTTAAATGGTATTTATTTAGATTATTGATTAATTACAAATTGGGGTATTATTTTTTTTGCCACGAATTACCCGAATCTTCGCGAATTGTTCTTTTGCCTCTGATTAAAAAGATTCGCACTGATTATTTTTTACGAAAATTTGCTTCGCCTGTTCGCTATCGCTCGGGTAGCAGATAATAAAAGAAACACTGCTGCGAAAATCCGCTTAATCCGCTAAATCTGCGTGCTATTTTATTTTGTCAGTACCAATCTTAACATCATTCTGGTAAACGGCAAAAAAAACTCCTTGAAGTAAGGAGTTTTTTCTTTTGTTGTTGTATTGGGTGTTCAGATCAAGCTGAACTTATATTTTTTTAAGTGTCAATTTCATTTCTTTACTGTCTAATATCAATTGATCTTCTGTTATAGTACTTTCGCACGGATATGGAGTTCCTGTTTCGTCTTTAATGACTAAACTTTTACCGCCTTTTGTCAAAGCATATGTCCCATCTGTTATTTCACTTTGCAAATATCCGGTTACATGTCCGTCTTTAGTAAACGTTAGATTCCCTTGTGTTAAAATTACATTTTTAGCTGAATCAGAAAGAGGCATTTTAGCTTCAACGGCAGTAATTTTCCAAGAATTAACCAGTTTGTTTCGACCTTTGCACGAAATCATTAATACGGCTAATAGTGTAATTCCTAAGATAAGTAATTTAGATTTTCTCATGGTTTTTGATTAATAAGTTAAACAGGAAACAAGTTACAAAAAAAATAAGTTCAAAATACTTAGAATCAATTATTTAAAAAAAGTTAGCTATATCTGGAGTTTTGTTATTAAAAGTTTAGGTTTAATTATCGTTCTATATTAAAAAGTAATAAATCACTAATCCGGCTAATTATTCCTACAAATACGTTAGTTCAAAGTTAAAGCCCCAAGAATCTCTTCATACATAAAAGGGCCACCGGGATATTTGGCTGTATAATCTAAATTCAACCATACCTGACCACGTTCGTCTATGTGATAATGCAACTTTTGCTTGTAACTTTCCTTAACAAAAAGCACGTTTTTGATCAAATAATTGACTTTTTCCAAATCAATCAATGAACCAATTAAGATTTCGGGATAAATATGTCCCTTGGTATGAATCAATCGCGGAGTTCCTCCAATCGAACGTATTGCAGCAGCCATCAATATCGAATGATCATCACAATCACCCGAAAAATATTCTAAAGATTCACTCGCCGTTGCAATGTAATCTCCTTCTTTAGGATCGTTTACATAGTTCCATCGGCTGTTAATCTCTTTAAAAACAGCAAAACACTGAATCGTTGTTCTGTAGTCGGCATAGCCTTTAATGCCTTTAAAATGCTTCGTTGTGGCCATAACAGCAAAATTCCGAACTTTCGGATTCTGATATTCTATGGCATTTATGATTTTAGATTTGTTAGGAAACGGAAGCAATTTTGCCACGATAATATCCTGTGGAAAGGGGTTATCCGACATGGTGTAAATCATCGAATTATAATCTTCCGATATCTCTGTAAAACCATAATTACCAATGACGGTTCCGTAAAATAAAACCAGTAAATAAAGCGCAATGCAAATGATTATTATGGTTCGCAAAAGCATCAGCAGAAAGAAAATTGCCGTAAAAACAACTATAAACAGCAATACACGATCTAAATTAAAAGGCCATTTTAAATCGATGAAATTTTGATGCATAATGATAAAAATCGGAACGGTAATCAGCACACTCAACAGCATAATAATAATCCTGTCCCAAGGTGATTTCACCTGTAGCTTGGATTTTAACTGCGGAAAGTCGATTTTCGGGAATTTTATCATAAGAATCAAAAGCAGTTTTTTATAGTGCTTTTACCATTTCTACAAAAGTACTTTTTTTCTCAATAATTCCGAGATCAAATAATTGATTTTGAATTTTATTGAAGGCTTTTTCATCCAATTGTTTTTGGGACCATTGCGTAAGTTGCAACCAATCCTGAATGTCCTCGATTTTTTGATTAAAAAGTTCCGATAATGTCTGGTCTATATTGGGGATTTGTTTAAAATCGTAAGTTGTTTTATTGATGATTTCCAGTACTTTTTCAACTGTTTTAGAATTTTTTCTCAAAAACTCATCGCGAACCGTAATTACAAAAGAAGGCCATGGAGTAGGGCAGTCACCAACTCTTCTGAAAATTCCCTGGTCTACGAGAGGCTTCGTCATGAAATGCTCCCACATAAAATAATCCGCTGTTCCGTTTGTTAAAGCTTCTACAGCACCATCGATCGTATTTACAATTTCAAATTTCAAATCATCGGTTTGCCAGCCTTGCTCATTGGCATTTACATAAGCCATAAGCTGCGATCCTGAACCCAATCTGGAAATAGCAGCTTTTTTATTTTTAAGGTCTTTTAGCTCCTGAAAATCTGATTTGGCTGCTACGTGAATCCCCCAAATCAAAGGAGATTGTACATAAATCTGAACTATTTTACTAGGATTTCCGGCTGCAATATCTTTTACAATTCCTTCGGTCAGGATAACGGCAATATCTGCCTCCTCATCGCGAAGCATTTGACACATTTTGCCAGTCCCTTCCGGGATATTTTTCCATTGCAAATCAATATTTTCTGCTTCAAACTCCCCATTTTCAATACACAATTGCCAAGGCAGATTGAAGTGTTCCGGAACACCTACTATTTTTACAGTTTTCATTATAATCAAAGTTAAATTGGATATGCGTATGCTAATCTTGGTATTTCAGGCCTGATTGTACTAGTTTTTTAATAAATCGGCCCTGTGTTTTTCTGAAAGACAAGGCTCTGCAAATTCTATGACAGAAAGTGTTTCGTATTCACTCAACAAACTTTTGACGATAGCATAATCGATATCCCTCACTATTTCCACAGCAAAAAAGGTGTCATTTAAGCCTTCAGACAAACAATGAATTGCTTTTAACTTCTCTCTGATAATTTCTTTATCAAAATCTTTGTCTAAAATTACAACCTGCACAATTGAATTCCCAGAACTTTGCAATGTTTTTTTGTACACCAAACGTTCTTCAGTTGTATCGTACTCTGCATAGAAAAGATCATCCGTTGCAATTAAAGGCCCAAAAAAAGGAATATTATCCAGTTTAAAGTGGCCTTTCTCCAAATCGATGATTTCAGCCCACATAGTCTCTACAATAGTATCCTCCAGATAATCACTGTAATATCTGAACAAGATTTTTTTATGCGTATTTTCCATTATTCAATTTCGTTTATTTCTGCTTTTAATGGTGAGATGACGATACGATACCCATCCGGATCCTGAAACATTTTTCCATTCTCGTTCCAAAAAGGATTGCTTGCCGTTATACTTGATATATTATGATTTAAAAGTCTGTTTGTTAATTCAATATATGCTATAATAGTCTCGGGATATAACACAATAACATCATCTTCATCAAAAACATGTTCGGCTTTTGTCTCGGATTGTGTAAACTCAAAGTGCCAGTCCAAACCTGCTTTTCCGATAAAAACACCGTCATAATTATTGTGATTTTGAAAACCGCCCAGACGTTCAAACCCCAGAATATTAACATAAAAATGTTCTATTCTCTCCAGATTGTCGGTATGTCGCGCTACTCGTAAAGTCATAATTATACTTTAATAATTTTATCTTAAAACAAAGACTTAATCTTTAATCTGTTTGATATGATGCTCTAAATGTTCCACATAATCAGTCATTAAAAATCTTAAATCAATAACAGATTGATCTGCTAATATGATTTTATATCCTAAAGCTTCTTCATTAACACTTTTAAATAATCTGACAATTTGCTTATTTAAAGAAAGCCAAAGCTGTATCAGTTCGGGAAAATCCATCTCCTGATACTGGTTCATAACAACGAGATTATGCTGTTGATACGGTCGATGATAATACGGTTGTTCCAGATAATTTATTTCTGTGAAACGTACCAGATTATGAATCGCAGAATCTGTTAAATGGCCTAAAATCTCTTTTTTCGACCATTTTCCAGTTCTTTTTGCCTCTAAAATTGAAATATCAATTGTTGGAAAAGAAACAGCACTTTCGCCAAGCAATTGTTCAAATTTAAGAATTGTATCCTGCATTTAGATCGTGCTTGAAAGTTTGTTTAGTGTGTAAGTAATCAATTCATCTACTGCTTTATACGGATCTTCACTAAAAGTTCCGGAGGCACGATTGGCAATAATAGCATTTAAAGACAAAGCATTATGTCCTAAAAGAGCCGAAAGCCCATAAATAGCAGCCGTTTCCATTTCTAAATTGGTAATTCGGTGGTCATTAAAGTTGAAATTATCCATTTTAGCGTTTAATTCCTCGTCTTGGATATTCAAACGCAAAACACGTCCCTGTGGGCCATAAAAACCACCTGCAGTAGCCGTAATTCCTTTGAATATTCGATCTGATTCGATCACTTTTTCTAATGCTTCCGAACAAGGAATTACATAAGGTCTTCCTTTTCTGTTATCCCAATTCGTATGCGCTATAAAAGCATCCTCAAGCGCTACATTTGTAACTTCATCAATTAAATAGGAGCGAAGCATATTGTCCAATCCCAACCCGAATTTTGACATTACAAAACTGTCAACAGGAATATCGGCTTGTAAAGAACCCGAAGTTCCAATTCTGATGATGTTTAATGAAGTTAGCTTCTCTTTTGGTTGGCGCGTTTCGAGATCGATATTTACTAAAGCATCTAATTCATTCAGAACAATGTCAATATTATCCGGACCAATTCCGGTTGACATTACAGAAATTCTTTTCCCTTTGTATATTCCGGTTTGCGTTTTAAATTCTCTTTTTTGAGTTGAAAATTCAATTGAATCAAAAAACTGAGTGATCTTTTCAACTCTGTTTTGGTCGCCAACAAAAATTATATCGTTAGCTATGTGTTCTGGACGAAGGTTTAAGTGGTAAACGCTTCCATCCGGATTTAATATTAATTCTGATGCTTGTATCATTCTTCTTTAAGTTTCTGAGGTTCTGAGCTACTAAGTTTCTGAGGCTCTTAGTCTCTGAGTTATTTTTGTTTCACGTTTTAGGTTTCAGGTTGTTTGACCTGAAATAAAGCTCCATAAGTTGGAATTTGGAATTTAGCCCGATTACAATCAGTATTGGAATTTAGCCCCCGACTCTTTTGGTTTTAAAGCCTTTTTCTTTTAGAATTGCCATAATTTTGTCGCGATAATCTCCCTGTATAATGATGGAGGCATCTTTGAAAGTACCACCAACACTCAGTTTGGTCTTGATTTCTTTCGCCAGAATTTTAAAGTCTTCATCGCTTCCTTCGTAACCTTCGATTATGGTTGTTGCTTTTCCTTTTCGTTTTTCAAATTTGCAAATCATGGGCTCTTTTTGAATATAAAGCACATGATCCTCTTCCTGAACTTCTTCAGGCTCATTTGATTCGATATGATCCGGAAATAAATTCTTTAATTGATCTTGTAAATCCATAATATTTTTATTCTAAAAGGTAAATTCCAAAATTGTTTGTTTAAAAATTAAATTCCAAATCCCAAGTTTTGATAGTTTTGGAATTTGGAATTTAAAAAATGGAGATTTAAATGTTTTATTTTTTTATTAAACCTAAATCTACCAGACGTTCATACAGATAATCACCTGCTGTAATGTCTTCGAATTTCTTAGGATTCTCTGCATCAATACAGTTTTCTAAACAATCCAGACGCATATCGCTTACAGGATGCATAAAAAACGGAATTGAAAAACGAGAAGTTCCCCATAATTCTCTTGGTGGATTTACCACTTGATGAATCGTTGATTTTAATTTGTTATTGGTGTGTCTTGACAACATATCTCCAACATTGATTACCAATTGATCGTCTTCAGCGATAGCATCAATCCATTCGCCATCGTGATTTTGAACTTGTAATCCTTTTCCCTGAGCTCCCATCAAAAGAGTAATCAGGTTGATATCACCATGAGCTGCAGCACGAATAGCATTTTCAGGCTCAGTAGTAATTGGTGGATAATGAATAGGTCTTAAGATTGAATTTCCGTCTTTTGCATACTGATCAAAATAAAATTCATCTAAACCTAAATGCAAAGCCAGCGCTCTCAATACATAAACACCTGTTTTCTCAAGCATTTGGTACGCTTCTTTACCCACAACATTAAAACGTGGTAATTCTTTTACTTCTACATTGTCCGGGTATTCCGAAGCGTATTTGGAATCTTGGTCAACATACTGACCAAAGTGCCAAAATTCTTTTAAATCTCCCTCTTTACGTCCTTTAGCATGCTCTTTTCCAAAAGAAACATAACCTCTTTGTCCGCCAATTCCGGGAATTTCATAATTATGCTTAGTTTCTACTGGTAAGGCGAAAAATTTTCGAATTTCGCCATAAAGTTCGTCTACCAACTGATCATCAAGAAAATGACCTTTTAGGGCTACGAAGCCAATGTTTTCAAATGCACTGCCGATTTCATTTACAAATTTTTGTTTACGTTTCGGGTCGTCCGAAAGGAAATCACGTAAGTCTACACTAGGAATGTTTTGCATACTTTACATTTTTTATTAAAAGATAAAAGACTATAGAAAGGTCTTTCAGTAACAAAGGTATATAATATTTTATATTTGAATTTTAAATTTTACTATAAAATTGATTTTTAAACCAATAATTTAACTGCAGAACAAGGAATCTTATTTTTGATTTTTCTATAATTTAACAGCAGTTATAGTCCTAAAACATGTTAATAATTCCAAAAATATTCCCATTTGCAATAAAAAAATCCTATTTTTATAAAAAACAACATTATGAAAGTAGGTCTAATTGGATTCGGAAAAACAGGAAAAGCGGTAGCGTCGGTAATTTTGCAAAACAAAAAATTCTCTCTTTCATGGGTTATGAAAAGGAGCCAAACGCTCGAAAACAGGACAGCCGCAGAATACCTCGGAATTGACTCGGAGGAAACAGGTAAAATATACTCAACAGCATCAACTTCTATTACTGAACTACTCGATAATCAGCCCGTTGATGTTATAATTGATTTTTCATCCAACTCCGGGATCTATGCGTACGGAGAGGCAGCAAGTGAGCGAAAAATAAAAATCATTTCGGCAATATCTCATTATACCAATAAGGAGAAAGACTATCTCAAATCGCTTTCCAACCTTACAACCGTCTTTTGGAGCCCAAATATTACCTTGGGGGTAAATTATTTGCTTTTTGCCTCCAAATTTTTAAAGAAAATCGCTCCTTGGGTTGACATTGAAATCATCGAAGAACATTTTAAAGGCAAAGACGGGATCTCAGGAACCGCCATAAAAATTGCCGAAGCACTTGATCTCGAAAAAGAAGACATTAACTCGGTTCGTGCAGGTGGAATAGTAGGCAAACATGAAGTTGTGTTTGGATTTCCGTTTCAGACCGTAAGACTTGTACATGAAAGTATTTCACGCGAAGCTTTTGGAAGCGGTGTCATATTTGTAGCCGAAAATCTAGTGGATAAAAAGGAAGGTCTGTTTAATTTTGAGGACATACTTTCGCCTTATTTTGCGGTATAAATTAAATTTGAAGTGTATTTAGGCTATATTATTTTCTTCAAGATGTTTATTTTTTGAATTGCCGTTGGTTTTAACCAACGGAATGAAAAAGACATTAATAAAGGCTTTAGCCAAAACTATACCCTTAAAGTTTTTGGCTAAAGCCTCTTTGATCAATCATACTTGACCGTTGGTTAAAACCAACGGCAATTGAAAAAGACATTCATTCACCATCAAACTAAGGGTTGTCAAAAAAGTCTCGCGAAGATTTTAGCGGAATGAAATAAAAAACCGCGCCTAATCCGTCTAATCCGTAGAATCTGCGTGAAAAATTTTCTTAACTTATTAACATTGGGTTTTAGAGGCATAAATACAGGCTTTAGCCAAAACTATACTCTTAAGGTTTTTGGCTAAAGCCTTTTCTATCAATCATACCTAACCGTTGGTTAAAACCAACGGCAATTAAAAAAGGCATTCATTAATCATCAAACTAAGAGTTGTCAAAAAAGTCTCATGCAGATTTTAGCGGAATGAAATAAAAAAATCCGCAAAATCTGCAAAATCTGCGTGAAAAAATAACCTAACTTACTGACTAACCAATCCAATTTTCGACAAAGATTGGCGCTTTTCTTTACGGAATCTCTTGTGCGATTTCTCCTTCGTCGAAAGGACAAATAGAGCAAGATTCTAGAAAATCAAATTCTAAAACTAACCCTGATTTATTCTTTAAATCAAATTAAATCGGATGTAGCTATTTTTTCCTATTTTTAATGTTGCAAATTCATAATTTTCATGGTGTTAATTATCTAACAAATAATGTTAAAATTGTTATATTTTTATATATTTGAAAATTATAAAAAACAACCAAATGATCTTCAACAGACAAGAACTAACCGATTCACAGCTTTTAGATTTATATAAAAAAATATTAAAACCCCGTTTAATAGAAGAAAAGATGCTCATCTTAATTCGGCAGGGAAAAGTGTCCAAATGGTTCTCCGGAATAGGACAAGAGGCAATAGCCGTGGGCGTTACAGCCATTCTTGATGAAACGGAATACATATTGCCGATGCACCGAAATCTGGGTGTTTTTACCACTAGAAACATTCCATTATACCGCTTATTTTCACAATGGCAAGGAAAAGCAAATGGCTTTACAAAAGGTAGAGATCGTAGCTTCCATTTTGGAACACAGGACTATAATATTATTGGAATGATCTCGCATCTGGGGCCACAACTGGGAATTGCAGATGGAATCGCTTTAGCGGACAAACTTAAAGATAACAAAAAAATCACAGCCGTTTTTACCGGTGAAGGCGCTACCAGTGAAGGAGATTTTCACGAAGCCTTAAATATTGCCTCAGTTTGGAAATTGCCGGTAATGTTTGTCATAGAAAACAATGGTTACGGACTTTCGACACCAACAAACGAGCAATATTATTGTGAGAATCTAGCCGACAAAGGTATAGGTTACGGTATGGAAAGCCATATCATAGACGGTAATAATATACTGGAAGTATATAATAAACTGGCGCAACTAAAAGCAGAAATGCAAGAGAACCCGCATCCGGTTTTACTGGAATTTAAAACATTCAGAATGCGTGGCCATGAAGAGGCGAGTGGTACCAAATACGTTCCTCAGGAACTAATGGACGAATGGGCCGCTAAAGATCCTGTTGCGAATTACAGAAATTATTTAACAGAGACAGGAGTTTTAACAGCCGAATTTGATGAAGCTTTGCGCAGTGAAATAAAAAAAGAAATTGATGACAATTTAGTGCTTGCAAATGCTGAACCTGAAATCATTCCTACTTATGCCGGTGAATTAGATGATGTTTACAAACCTTACCAACACGAAGAGGTTAATCCATCTGCATCATCGGAAAATATTCGTTTTATTGACGCCATACGCAATGGTTTGAATGAGTCTATGCAGCGCCATAAAAATTTGGTGATCATGGGACAAGATATCGCAGAATATGGTGGTGCCTTTAAAATCACAGACGGATTTGTTGAACTTTACGGAAAAGACCGAGTTCGCAATACTCCAATTTGTGAAAGTGCCGTAGTTTCAGCCGGAATGGGACTGTCTATAAACGGTTATAAAGCGATTGTAGAGATGCAATTTGCCGATTTTGTTTCGACAGGTTTTAATCCTATTGTCAATCTATTGGCTAAATCTCATTACCGTTGGGGTGAAAATGCCGATGTTGTGGTTCGCATGCCTTGCGGTGGCGGAACTCAGGCTGGTCCATTTCACTCTCAAACGAATGAAGCCTGGTTTACCAAAACACCCGGCTTAAAAGTGGTTTATCCTGCGTTCCCGTACGACGCTAAAGGATTGTTAAACACCTCAATAAACGACCCTAATCCGGTTTTATTTTTCGAACACAAACAATTGTACCGCAGTGTTTATCAAGATGTTCCAACCGATTATTACACCATTCCATTTGGAAAAGCAGCCTTGTTAAAAGAAGGAAATGCAGTAACCATTATCTCATTTGGAGCAGCGGTGCATTGGGCATTAGAAACTTTAACCAAAAACCCTGAAATACAAGCCGATTTAATCGATTTAAGAACATTACAACCTTTAGATACCGAAACCATTTTTGCATCGGTTAGAAAAACAGGAAAAGTAATTATTTATCAAGAAGATACTATGTTTGGCGGAATTGCCAGCGACATTTCAGCTTTAATTATGGAAGAATGTTTTGAATCTTTAGACGCTCCGGTTAAAAGAGTAGCTAGTTTAGATTCTCCTATTCCGTTTACAAAAGCACTCGAAGATCAGTTTTTACCAAAAAGTCGTTTTGAAGAAGTTTTATTGGAATTATTAAAATATTAAACTTATTTTACCTTCCTTAAACCTTGTACTACCAAAAAAGAATAAATTATGAAAAAACTGTTTGTTTCTGTTTGTGCGGCTACAGTACTTTTGTCTTGCAATAAAAGTGCTAAAACCGCTGAAAACACACCTTTAGATAAGAAATTCGAGCATTATAAAGAGGGCTTTGTAACCTCTTTATGGGAAATAAATCCGGATTGGGCTTCCAATGTCGGCTACCATAAATTTGATAATGTTTTGGTAATTCCGGACAGCAAAGAAGAAAAAAAGCAACTTGATTTTGCTACAGCACAATTAGATTCTTTAAAACAATATACGATTGAAGAGTTATCCGATAAGAATAAAACTGATTTTTACATGATAAAAAATCACTTAGAAGATATTATTTTCAGCGCTAAAGAATTAAAATCCGGAGAATGGAATCCTTCTGAATATAATGTTTGTGGTTCTTTTGCAGAAATTCTTAACGGAAATTACGATAGTTTAGAAGTTCGCTTAAGAGCTTTCAATACTAAAATGAACGGAATTCCGGCTTTTTATGAAGCTGCAAAAAAGAACATTAAAAACCCAACTGTAGAACACACCCAACTTGCAATAGACCAAAACTTAGGAGGTTCAAGTGTTTTTGAAGGAGAGTTAAGTGATGCTTTGAAAAAAAGTAAATTAACTGCCGAAGAGAAAAAAGAAATCCTTGACAAAGCTAAAGTTTCTGTAAAAGCTATTGCAGATTATGCGGACTGGTTGAAAAAATTACCAAACAAAACACCACGTTCTTTTAGATTAGGAGCGGAATTGTATGCTAAAAAATTCAATTTTGACATTCAATCAGGTTATAATGTCGATCAAATTTATAAAATAGCCGTTGATCACAAAAAAGATCTTCACGATAAGATGTTTGTTATAGCAGATAAACTTTGGACAAAATATAAAGGAACTGCTCCAAAACCAACTGATAAATTAGATTTAATCAAACAGGTTATTGATAAAATCTCCTTACAACACACTACACCGGAAAAGTTTCAATCGGAAATTGAAAAACAAATTCCTGAATTGACTGCTTATGTAAAAGCAAAAGATCTATTGTATATTGATCCGTCAAAACCACTGGTAGTACGTAAAGAGCCAGCCTATATGGCGGGAGTTGCAGGAGCTTCTATTTCTGCTCCGGGTCCTTATGATAAAAATGCAAACACCTATTATAATGTTGGTAGTATGTCTGGTTGGACAGCAGAAAATGCAGAAAGTTATTTACGCGAATACAACGATTATATTCTTCAAATTCTAAACATTCATGAAGCTGTTCCGGGACATTACACCCAATTGGTTTACAGCAATCAATCTCCGAGTATCATAAAATCTATTTTAGGAAATGGTGCAATGGTCGAAGGATGGGCGGTTTATGCTGAAAAAATGATGTTGGAAAGCGGTTATAAAAACTCAGACGAAATGTGGTTGATGTACTACAAATGGAATCTAAGAGCCACTTGCAATACCATTTTAGATATCAGCGTTCACACTAAAAACATGTCTAAAGAAGCGGCCCTTGACTTACTGATCAAAGAAGCTTTTCAACAACAAGCCGAAGCTGATGGAAAATGGAAACGCGTCACCTTATCTCAGGTTCAATTGTGTTCTTATTTTACGGGATACACTGAAATTTACAATTTAAGAGAGGAACTTAAAAAACAACAAGGAAAAGATTTTAAACTGAAGCAATTTCATGAAAAATTCTTGAGTTTTGGTAGTGCTCCTGTAAAGTACATTAAGGAATTGATGTTATCTAAAGAATAAAAAAAAAGGCTTTTTCAACATATGAAAAAGCTTTTTTTTTAAGAATAATTTCTAAGGAATGTATTCAATTATCATTAAAATTTAAGAGTCAAGTTTGCAAAACTCTGTCTCTCATGCGTTTAAAATTAGCCCAAAGCCATTACTAGCAAAGTAATTTAACCTAAAAAGAACAGTCACAGCTTTAACTTGATACTTGATTTTTTTCACGCAGATTTAGCAGATTGCGCAGATTTTTTTTAAAGGAATAAATTATGATCCGCCTAATCTGCTAAATCTGCGTGCAAAAAAATAGCTCTAAAATTATAAAGGAGCCGTAATGTTATAACCTAATACTTGATTTTTTTTCACGCAGATTTAGCAGATTGCGCAGATTTTTTTTTAAAGGGATAAATAAGATCCGCCTAATCTGCTAAATCTGCGTGCTAAAAAATAACTCTAAAATTATTAAGGAGCCGTAATGTTATAACCTCATACTTGATTTTTCTTTCACGCAGATTTAGCAGATTGCGCAGATTTTTTTTAAAGGGATAAATAAGATCCGCCTAATCTGCTAAATCTGCGTGCAAAAAAATAACTCTAAAATTATAAAGGAGCCGTAATGTTATAACCTGATACTTGATTTTTCTTTCACGCAGATTTAGCAGATTGCGCAGATTTTTTTTAAAGGAATAAATATGATCCGCCTAATCTGCTAAATCTGCGTGCTAAAAAAAATTTTAGGCTCCAATAGCTAAAATTGCAGTCTATGCGTTTTACAAAAACTCGCATATAAAAAATGCTGGGTTAAACCTTTAAAGAAACTTCGCCTTAATCTCAGCACTAGGAATCATACAGCTTTCTTTTTTACCGTACCAGTTGTATCGATTTTTAGCAATATAATCATAAATGTAATCACTCATAAAAATGGGAATAATTCTGAAAATAGAAATCAATTTCCAGAGTCCACCAAAATTTTTGGCAATTTCTATAGCTGCTGAAGATTTATAATAATAGGAGACACCCGGATTGTATAAAATAATACTATCCATTTTAGAGAAACTTACACCTAGATGTTTGCATATTGAAATCCCTAATTCCGATTGCAATGCCACAAATCTAAAAATGTCCTTCGTATCGTGTTTGATAATATATTGTACAGCTGAATTGCATAAGTTACAGACTCCGTCAAAAAGAATTATTTTTTTATTTTTTGGAAAATTGAGCATTATTTGATTTATTTTGAGGTTCTGTTACCTTTTTCGTTTGTTTTGTTTCAGGTTTCAGGTTTTTCTTACCTCTATTTTTGTTTTGTTTCAGGTTTTACGTTTCAGGTTCGTTGTAGTTGTCTATTAGTTTTATCTATTGAAATAAAAAATTTTATCGAAATTTTAAATCAAAAACAGCTTTCATAAATAAATTCTGAGCGATTTTCTAAAACATTCCGTCTTCGTTGTTGTCTTTTTAAAAAACGTTACTTAAAACGCTTTATTTCAATTTCGACCCTTTTTTTCTGTTTTTATTTTCAAAACCGAATACTGAGACCGAGACTGAGACCGAGACTGAAAACTTAAAAACTTACTTCTTCACAGCTTCAACCAATTCTAATTCATCTAAACTTACTTTCGAAGTAAAAATTCCATAGTTCACGGTTGCTTTATTTTTTTCGATTGAGTCAATACTTCCAACCGATCTACCGTCTTGCATTCTTACACGATCTCCGACTTTTAAGATTGGTTTTGGTTTTTCGATAACCGGTTTAAGCTTCTTCTCTTTTTTCTCTTTTCTGATTTCTTCTACCTGTACCGTAATTTCAGCAATAACTTCTTTTTTCTTCTCAATTATCGCTTTGGTTTCTTTTGGAGTTGCTTTTTTGCGTTTTGAATTTTCAATTTCTACAATTTTCAAAAATTCACCAATCAGTTCTTTTTTGTTTTTGTTGTTGAAATATTTCTCCGAAATGTCTTCAATTTTTTGTCCAATGTAAATTGTTTTCTGGTTGCTGTCATACAATTCCTGATAGCTTTCCAGTTTTTGTTTGATTTTTACATTGATGTTTTCCATTTTTTTACCTTCTTCACGCGCTCTTGTTTCTTCTTCTTTAAGGTTGATAGAAGTTTTTTCAAGCTTAGAACGCTCTTTTTGAAGTGTGGCTATGGTTTTATCAAAACGGACTTTTCCGACTTCGATTTTCTTTTTCGCACGATTAATCAGTCCAAATGGGATTCCGTTTTTTAAGGCTACTTCAAAAGTAAAAGAACTTCCCGCCTGACCAAGCGCCAATTTGTACATTGGTTCTAATGATTTTTCATCAAACATCATATTGGCATTGGTCGCAAAAGGCAATTCGTTTGCCAAAATTTTCAAATTAGAATAATGTGTCGTAATGATTCCGAAGGCTTCACGGTGATAAAACTCTTCCAGAAAAATTTCTGCTAAAGCTCCACCAAGTTCAGGGTCAGATCCGGTACCAAACTCATCAATTAAAAACATGGTTTTCTTGTTGCATTTTTTCAAGAAATAATTCATATTTTTCAATCGGTAACTATAAGTACTCAGGTGATTTTCAATCGATTGATTGTCTCCAATATCCGTTAAAATTCGATCAAATAAGAAGGTTTCACTTCTTTCGTGAACCGGAATCAACATACCGGATTGCAGCATCAATTGTAATAAACCAACTGTTTTTAAAGAGATTGTTTTTCCTCCCGCATTGGGTCCCGATATAACAATAATTCGATTGTCCTGTTTTAATTCAATGGTTTGCGGATGCGTAATTTCGTTTTTTTGTTTGTTATTCAAATACAAAATCGGATGATACGCTTCTCTGAAAAACAATCTTCTATCTTCCGTAATGGTGGGTAAAATTCCGTTGATTCTATTGGCATATTTTGCCTTTCCGGCCACAACATCAATATCACTTAAAAATTCCTGATATTCAATTAAAAGAGGCAAATACGGACGAATCTCATTCGATAATTGCTTCAGAATTCGGGTAATTTCTTCTTTTTCTTCGTATTCCAGATTGCTTAGTTCACGTGAATATTGCAAAGTCGCTTCCGGCTCAATATAGGCAATACTTCCGGTTTTTGAACTTCCCAGAATAGAACCTTTCACCTTGCGACGATACATGGCAAGAACCGCCAAAACCCTACGGTTCTGAACGAAACTTTCTTTGATATCATCCAAGTAACCAAGGCTGTTGTTATGCGTAAGCGCCGCGCCAAAACTCTGATTTACTTTGCCTCGAACAATATTCATGCTCTGACGAATACTCAAAAGCGCCGGTGAAGCATTGTCTTTTATTTCTCCATATTTATCTACAATCGCATCAACCAAAGTAACAATATCTTTGGTGTATTCGACTCTTGAAGCTCTGGCATTTAAATTTGGATAATAATCATCAAATTTCTTTAGGAAATTCAATAGAAAATTAGATGTCGACGAAAGTGTTGCAATTTTCCTAAAACTGCCCACTTCAAGAAAACTGTCCTCGATAGCCAAGAATTTGATTTCATGCGTAATGGCATCAAAACCATGATTTGGAATCGCATTGTTATTCTCAAATGACGAAACGTATTCTGATGTTTGCATTAAAGCCTGCATCAAAGTTTCTTTATCTCTAAAAGGAGTTATTTCTAAAGCTTTTTGTTTTCCAATATCTGTATTACAGCCTGCTGAAATGGTTTCAAGCACTGTTGGAAATTGTAAATCTTGTAATGTTTTTTCAGTAATGGATATCATTATATATCGTAAGTTGTAAAGTTCAAAGTTACAAAGTTTTAAAACTAAATAGTAGTATTAATTGGTACTTTGCAAAAATCTTTACGTAATTTGTAGTTAAATTTTATTTAAATGAAAATTAATCTTTCTTCAGATTGGCAAACCGTTTTGGCAGACGAAATTCAAAAGACTTATTTTACGGAATTGACTGCTGCTTTAGAGGCCGAATATCAAACGCAGGTCTGCTATCCACCGACAGATTTGATTTTTTCCGCCTTCAATACTTGTGATTTTAAAAACTTAAAGGTAGTTCTTATTGGCCAGGATCCTTACCATGGGGAAGGAGAAGCAAACGGTTTGAGCTTTTCGGTGAATGATGCTGTTAAAATACCACCTTCTTTGCGCAATATTTACAGAGAATTAAGCACTGATTTAGATTCGATTTTTATGCCGACTTCGGGTAATTTAGAAAAATGGGCAAAGCAGGGCGTTTTGCTTTTAAATGCGTCATTAACCGTTCGAAAAGACAGTCCGAACAGTCATAAACATTTAAAATGGAATCTTTTTACAGATGCTGTAATTCAGACCATCTCTGATCAAAAAGAAAACATTGTCTTTTTATTGTGGGGTGCTTTTGCGCAGAAAAAAGGATCAAAAATTGATCGATCCAAACATTATGTTTTAGAATCAGGACATCCGTCACCAATGAGTGCTAATCAAGGGAAATGGTTCGGGAACAAACACTTTAGTAAAACCAATGCGTTTTTGAGCTCTAAAGGAATTCCTGAGATAGAATGGTTGTAAAAACTATTTTTTTGTAATTTCTTCTAAGATTACTTTGTTCTCGTAGTTGATTACTTTTAAGACAATTTCTTGGTTTTTTGCTGTTTTACCTTCAATAACATATAGTTTTCCTTTTTTGAAAGGTACATTACTCTGATCGAAATCAACGTCTCCAAATGTCAATGTGTTTTTTACATCAGCAGTATCAACCCATTTTTCATTTAAAGTCTGAATTGCTTTTTCGGAATATTGAAATGGTTTTGTACGTAAACTGTTCAAAACTCTGGCGTTTGGAAAATAGTTGCATCTGGTATCTTTTCCACTAAAAACAAGGGCTACAAAAAAGCATCCCATAATCAGACCAATCAAATAATAAGCAAAACGATGTACAAACTTCATGAAATATTTTTTTTGCAAAGGTACACTAAAGTTCCCTTAAAATACAAGTAAATTAATATCGTTATCCGGTAAATCAAACCACTCGCCAATTGCTTTGTTAGTTAGGATTCCGTGATACAAATAAACTCCGTTTTTTAGTCCTTTATTGCATCGTATAGAGCTTTCCAAACCACCCTCTTCGGCTATCTGAAGCAGGTAAGGAGTTAGCATATTACTTATTGAAAGTGAGGCTGTTTTGGAATATCTTGAAGGAATATTAGGCACGCAATAATGCAAAACATTACTCTTAATAAAAGTTGGTTTTTCGTGTGTTGTGACTTCAGAACTTTCAAAACAACCGCCTGTATCAATGCTAACATCAACAATTACGGCTCCTTTTTTCATATGTTCCATCATGGTTTCTGTCACTACAATCGGGCAACGTTCTTTACCCCGCATCGCACCAATCGCTACATCACAACGTCTTAACGCTTTTAATAAGGCTTTTTGTTGAATGGTAGACGTAAAGATTCGCTGGTTTAAATTGTTCTGCAAGCGACGTAATTTGGTAATTGAATTGTCAAAAACTTTTACATTTGCTCCCAGACCAATAGCTGTTTTGGCAGCAAATTCGCCAACAGTTCCGGCTCCTAAAATAACAACTTCGGTAGGAGGGACGCCGGTAATATTTCCGAATAAAAGCCCTTTTCCGAATTCGTCGGTAATCATTAATTCTGCGGCAATAAGTATAGAAGCAGTTCCCGCAATTTCGCTTAATGATTTTACGGCCGGATAAGAACCGTCTTCGTCTTTAATATATTCAAACGCAAGTGCGGTTATCTTTTTTAAGGATAAAGCTTCAAAATAAGCTTTCTTTTTTGTTTTAAGCTGAATGGCAGAAATGATAATCGTTTCGGGATTGATCATTTCGATTTCGGCTAAAGTTGGTGGTTCTACTTTAAGAAGCATCGGACAGCCGAAAACCCTTTTCGTATCTTTTGTTACTTCAGCACCCGCATCTGCATATTCTTTATCGGAGTAACTGGAGCTTTCTCCCGCACCCGATTCAATCATCACGCGGTGCCCTTCATACGTCAATGAATTTACCGCATCCGGCGTTAAACAAATACGACGTTCCTGATAACTTGTTTCTTTTGGAATCCCAATAAAAAGCTCTCTTTTAAATCGGCCAATTTCAAGTTTTTCTTCTTGTGGCAACAATTGTTGTTTCGTAAATGGAGTTAAGGTAATTGACATGGGTTGTGCGAAAAATTAAGAGTACAAATTACGTAAAAAGTTTTAAAATCAATGCAAATATTCTGCTAATACTGCATTAATAATCAGGTCAGTATTTTTTCCATTTTTATATCGGCTCTTTCGTACACTCCGTCTTCTAATGTAATTTCGGTAAAACCAAATTTTTCATAGAGATGAATTGCCGGAAGTAAAATTCTATTGGAGTATAAAAACAGCTTTTTAATGTGATTTTCTTTGGCTACAGCCATACAATGCACCAGCATTTTGTTTCCAATTCCCAAACCTTGCGCTCGCTCTGAAATGGCCATTTTTCCTAATTCAAATGTGGTTGTATCTGTTTTAATCAGCGAATAGGTTCCAACAACCTCATCATTGTATTTCGCATAAAAAATCATTCCGCCTTTATCAATAATATAGCGCTGTGGGTCCGAAAGCACTATTTCGTCTTTTTCTTCGACTTTGAAATACTTTTCCAGCCATTCCAAATTTAAGGTTTTGATCGCCTCTTTTAAGTCAGAGGAATAGGGAGTTATTTGTACTGTATTACTACTCATCATCTGGTTCAAATTTATTTCTAATCCATTTATCACCAATAAATCGTCTTTCAGCTTCTTCCCCGTATTCAAGATCAAAAACTTGATTCAAAGTATTGTCTTTTGTGATTAATTGTTCTAACGCAACAATTACACTATCTTCTATTGAAACTTCATCGTCAGTAAAAAAAAGCCAATCTCCATCATGATCATGGACAACTCTAACAACTGACTTTCCTTCGAGCCATTGTTTCGTTGTGAAAGTAGCTAAATTTTTAGGCTCTATAAATTTAAAATTATTATTTCTATCAAGCAAAGGTTGTTTATGACGAAATTCTTCTTCAAAATTTTCCTCCCAAGGAAATTTATCATTTCGATCTGTCCAAACCAACTGAAAAGCTGGAAAATCTTCTTTTTCATAGAAATTGATGGCACTACCAAAATAATCAGATATATTATCAGGGTGAACTTTTAAAAATTCAGCTCTGGCATTTTCAAAAATATCCGGGTAGTTTTTTCCTTCAATTATAGATTCATTTTCTTTAATTATTTCAGCAACATTATTGATTAAAGTTTGAAGAAGAGAATTGGATAATCCAAAACAAATTATTTCAGGATGTCTGTATTTCTGCCAAAATCCTATACTATAGGCAAATGATGGCAAATAATCAGTTGCTTCTATAATTATAACTTGAAGACCATATTTTTCAATATTATTTTTTGCATTCTCAATCAATTGATCAGAATCTATACAATTATGTTTTTTTTCTGAAGTCATTCACAATTACTATTTTAATTTCAATTCTCTCTTTCCGTCCGCCAACAATGTAATGGTCACAACAGAATGTTCTTCAGGAATCAAACTGGCAATCTTTTCAGACCATTCGATAAAACACCAATTACCAGAGTACAGATAATCGTCAACCCCCATATCCAGGGCTTCTGTTTCTTTGTTTAAACGATAAAAGTCAAAATGGTATACAATTTTATTATCCACTGTATCATATTCGTTAACTAAAGAAAAAGTTGGGCTACTGGTCGCGTCTTCAACTCCCAAAGTCTTGCACAGTTGTTTTATTAAAGTTGTTTTTCCAACACCCATTTCTCCATTAAAAAGGATAATTTTCTTTGGATTTTGAGCTAAAATCTGCTCTGCTACTTCCTTAAGTTGTTCTACTGAAAAAACGATATTCATTCTTTGTTTTACTTTTAATTATAATCTATTTTTTAGTCTCAGTCCCAGTTTTTAGTCCCAGCTTTCAGTCGCAGTTTTCAGTCGCAGTTAAGATTCGTGACTGAAAACTGAGTCTGCAAACTCTTTTTTATTTCGGGTTAAATATCAAGAACGGAATAATCATTTCTTCTAATGAAATTCCCCCGTGTTGATAGGTGTTTTTGTAATAACTCACGTAATGATTGTAATTGTTTACATACGCCAAAAAGTAATCGTTTTTAGCGAAAATAAAAGAACTACTCATGTTTATAGCAGGCAGACCAATTGCTTTTGGTTCTTTTACCACATAAACGTCTTTTTGCTCATAGGTCAAACTACGGCCTGTTTTATAACGCAAATTTAGACTTGTATTTTTATCTCCAACAACTTTTGAAGGGTTTTTTACATTAATTGTTCCGTGATCTGTTGTTAAAACCAATTTAAAGCCTAAAAGTTGGGCTTGCTGAATGATTTCTAACAGGGGAGAATTTCTAAACCAGCTCAGTGTTAAGGAACGATAAGCCTTATCATCAGATGCCAATTCTTTTACGACTTCCATTTCTGTTTTAGCGTGTGAAAGCATGTCAACAAAGTTATAGACAACCGTTACCAGATCATTTCCTTTTAAAGCTTTAAAGTTTTCGGCCAATTTTTTACCACCTGCATAATTGGTAATTTTAAAATAGTCTTGTTTGATGTCCAATCCTAAACGCTTTAATTGTGCGGTAAGAAACTCGGCTTCGTAAAGGTTTTTTCCGCCGTCTTCAACGTCATTTTTCCAGTATTGCGGAAATTGTTTTTCCATTTCTATAGGCAATAATCCTGAGAAAATGGCATTTCTGGCGTATTGAGTAGCGGTAGGAAGGATAGAGAAGTACGGAACTTCTTTTTCCAGTTTATAGTAATTAGAAACTACTGTTTCAAAAGATTTCCATTGATCGTAACGCAAATTATCAATCACAACAAACAGTATTGGTTTGTCTTTCTTTTTAATTTCGGGTACTACTAATTCTTTGAATAAGTTATGCGACTGAATTGGTTTATCGGCTTTTGGCGCAAACCAATCTTCGTAGTTGCGCTCGATATATTTACCAAATTGTGAATTGGCTTCGACTTTTTGAGATTCCAATATCTCGATCATCGCCTGATCGTTGATGTTTTCCAGTTCCAACTCCCAAAATATCAGTTTTTTATACAGCTCCACCCAATCCTCAAAGGAGTTGACCATTGCCAGTTCCATTGAGATTTTTCTAAATTCCTTTTGGTAGTCTAAAGTTGTTTTTTCGGAGATTAATCTCGAATGATCCAGATTTTTCTTTAAACTCAATAAAATCTGATTTGGATTTACGGGTTTTATCAAATAATCGGCGATTTTAGAACCAATGGCTTCTTCCATTATATATTCTTCCTCGCTTTTGGTAATCATAATCATCGGAATGGCTGATTTTTTCTCTTTCATTTCCGAAAGGGTCTCCAAACCACTCATTCCGGGCATATTTTCATCCAAAAAAACAATATCAAAATTATCTTCTTCAAAGAGGGTAATAGCGTCTAAACCATTATTACAAGTTGTTACTGCGTAATTTTTTTTCTCTAGAAATAATATGTGTGGCTTTAAAAGGTCGATTTCATCATCAACCCAAAGTATTTTTATTTTATCCATAATTGTTTTGTCTGTTCAAAAGTATTAAAATCTATTGGCAATTTACTTCTTTTTGAAACGGCTATTTATTAATATTATGATAATTTTTACTATAAAAAAACAAAAAACCATCGAATAAAAAATACTCGATGGTTTTTACTTTATAACTAATACTTCCGGACGGGTTTACTGCCAACCACCTCCAAGTGCTTTGTACAATTGGATTACCGCATTATACTTAGCGTATTTATTTTCGATTAATGTCAATTGCGCATTCAAAGCATCATCTTTAGCCGTTAATACTTCCAAGTAATTGACCAAACCATATTTCAACAATTCATCAGAATAATCAGTCGCTACTTTTAAAGCTTCCACTTGCTTTTCGCGAACGGATATTTTGTAAATCTCATTATTGTATTGTGCCAAAGCATCTGAAACTTCTCTACCGGCAGTTAACAAAGATTGTTCAAATTGCAAATAAGCTTTTTCCTGATTGGCTTTTGCAATTTCGTATTTGGTTCTAATCTCACGTTTATTAAAAATAGGTTGTGTTAAACCGGTTACGATGTTAGCAAAAATAGAATTGGCACTAAACCATTCTTTTAAATCAATACTTTGAAGTCCGCCTGTTGCTGTAATTTTAAACGTTGGGTAAAAATTACTTTTCGCCACATTCGTTTGTTCAAAATACGACATGAAATTGTATTCTGCTGCAATTACATCGGGTCTGTTGCGCAATAATGTCGCCGGAACACCTAATGTAATTTCAGGAACCTCTTTTTGAGCTCCAAAACTGCTTCTTTCAATTTTACCTGAGGGCTGTCCTAAAAGAATACTCATTTTGTTTTCGAAAAGAATACCTGCCACTTTTAAATCTGCAATAATAATTTGGGTAGCGTATTTTTGAGATTCGGTTTGCTTGACACCAACTTCTGTAACATTTCCGGCATCTTTTAAGGCTTGAATTGCCACAATGCTTTCGTCTCTGTTTATCAAGGTCTCTTCTGCAACTCTAATCTGTTCGTCGATCGAAATCAATTGAAAATAAGTAGAGCAAATGTCAGCGATTAACTGTGTTCTAACGGCTTGAGTCGCTGCTGTTGTTTGCAAATAAATCGCATTTGTTGCACGTGCATTACTTCTTATTTTTCCCCAGATATCAGCTTCCCAGCTTAAAGTTCCGGTCAATTGATATTGATCGGTACTTCTGTCACGAAGCAAAGCTCCAAACTGACTGTTTTTTGATAATTGTTGATGGGTCCAATCTGTTCCGGCAGACAGGCTAGGGAAGTAGCCGGACTTACCTTGTTTCATAGAAGCTTCTGCTGCTGCGATATTTTGCATGGCAATACGGATATCCAGATTGGTATCCAGTCCTTTTTTAATATAACCTTGCAAAATTGGATCTGTAAAAATGTTGTTCCAGGATATATTGGCCAACGAGACGCTGTCCTTTGCCGCAACTTCGGTTCGGTATAGATTCTCGGTTTTTACATCCGGTCTTTTGTATTCCTTTGCAACGAAGCAGGATTGCATAACAGTTGCCGAGACGACAACTGTTACTATTTTATATACATTATTTTTCATATTCTTCGTCTAAAAGTGTCGTTTCAGATTCATTATTTACTACTGGTTTTCCTGAGATTCGCTCTTGCAAACTTTGGAAAACAATGAACAATATCGGAATTACAAATACACCGAATATCGTTCCGATTAACATTCCTCCAACTGCTCCCATACCAATAGAACGGTTCCCTACAGCACCAACACCGGAAGCCAGCGCTAATGGTAATAAACCAAATATAAAGGCAAGAGAAGTCATTAGAATCGGACGCAAACGTGCTTTTGCACCTTCAATAGCAGCTTGTGCCAGATCCATTCCCTGTCGTCGCCTTTGTATGGCAAACTCCACGATCAGAATGGCATTTTTCGCTAAGAGTCCTATAAGCATGATCAGGGCTACCTGGAAATAGATGTTGTTTTCTAATCCCGCCAGTTTTACAAAACCAATCGCTCCGGCAATTCCGACAGGCAATGAAAGAATTACAGACAAAGGCACTAAATAACTCTCATATTGTGCACTTAACAAAAAGTATACAAATATTAAACTCAATAAGAACACACCAGCCGCCTGACTTCCTGCAAGGATTTCCTCACGGGTCATTCCTGAAAATTCATAACTGTAGGTCTTTGGCAAATGCTGCGCGGCAACTTCCTGAATCGCTTTAATCGCGTCTCCTGAACTGTAACCCGGTTTGGCTTTACCATTTACGTTTACTGCTTTTAACATGTTGAAACGTGCAACCGCCTCAGGTCCGTAAATTCTCTTGAAATCAACAAACTGGCTTATGGCAACCTGCTGTCCGGAATTATTCTTCACATATACGGAATTGATCGATTCCAGATTGGCTCTGTCTGAAGGTTTTGCCTGAATCATAACACGGTATTGTTTTCCGAATTTATTGAAATCAGTCGTATAAAGTCCTCCATAATACCCTTGCATCGTATTAAAAATATCACTGACAGAAACTCCTGCGTTTTTGGCTCTTTCTACATTAATATCCATTTGATATTGAGGGAAAGTAGGGTTGAAGTTCGTGATTGCGTATTGAATTTCAGGTCTTTTCATTAATTCACCCAAAAATTCATTACTCACTTTACTTACTGTTGCCCAATCATCGTCTCCTTTGTCCTGAATTTTAAGCTCAAAACCATCCGCAGATCCAAATCCCTGTACACTCGGTGGTGTAAAAAATAAGGCTCTGGCGTCTTTAAAGTGAGCTGTTTTTGCAAACAATTGCCCCACAATGGCATCCACAGACTGATTGGCTTCTGTTCGGTATTTCCAGTCTTTTAATTTAATAACCATAAAGGCATAAGAACCTCCGTTTACGCTATTCAATAAACTGAAACCTACCACACTCATTCTCGATTCAACGATATCCATTGAAGAAACAATAGAATCTAATTCATTAACGGCTAATTGCGTTTTCTCCAGTGTTGTTCCCGGAGGCAACGTTAAATCGGCCATAATAATCCCCCTATCTTCATTCGGAATAAACCCGGAAGGTGTACTTTGGAATAAAAAGATCGTAATCGCAGAGAAAACCGCCAGTCCAGTAATGGCAATCCATTTTCTTTTGGCCAAAAAACCAAGAGATTTCACGTAGCGGTCATTCATCCTGTCGAAACTGGTGTTGAATGCAATGAAGAAACGGTCTTTAAAATTTTTGTTTTCATGCCCGTGTTCAGAATCTGCATGCGGCTTTAAGAACAAAGCACATAATGCCGGACTTAGCGTTAATGCATTTACAGCAGAAATTAAGATCGCTATCGCTAAAGTAATCGCAAATTGCTGATAAAATACTCCTGAAGGCCCGCTCAAGAACGACACCGGAATAAATACGGCAGCCATTACCAACGTAATAGAAACAATTGCTCCTGTGATTTCGCTCATGGCAGAAATAGTAGCTTCTTTTCCGGATTTAGCTCCTTCGTCCAGCTTGGCATGGACGGCCTCGACGACGACAATTGCATCATCGACGACAATACCAATAGCCAGAATCATGGCAAATAAAGTCAGCATGTTGATCGAAAAACCAAATACCTGCAGGAAGAAAAACGTACCAATAATCGCTACCGGAACGGCTATCGCCGGAATTAAAGTAGATCTAAAATCCTGAAGAAATAAAAACACTACTATAAATACCAATATAAAAGCTTCTACTAAAGTGTGAATTACTTTTTCAATAGAGGCATCCAGGAATGTTTTTGTATTAAATGGAATTACATAATCAACCCCTTTTGGAAAATCGGGTTTGGTCTCGTCAAGAATTTTGGTAACCTCTGTAATAATGTCTTGCGCATTAGAACCGGAAGTTTGAAATACACCAACAGCAACACCTTGTTTACCCATGGCAATATTTTTTGTTCCATAATTGAAACCACCCAATTCAACCGTTGCGACATCTTTTAAATGAAGGAAATTCCCGTTTCCGGTTGATTTGATCACGATGTTTTCATAATCCTTAATTTCAGAAAGACGGCCTTTGTATTTGATTACATATTCGTAAACACCTTCTGCATTTTCTCCAAATTTACCTGGTGCTGCTTCTACGTTTTGTTCTTGTAACGCTGCCTGAATATCTTTAGGAGAAACACTGTAAGAAGCCATTTTCTCCGGATCAATCCAGATTCTCATGGAGTAATCTTTGGCACCAAAAACATTTACTTGTCCAACTCCTTTTACACGTTGTAATTTAGGTACAAGGTTGATTTTAGCATAATTCTGAATATAGGTTTCGTCAAAATCATTATTATTAGAGTACAAGGCAAAAAACATCAAGGCACTAGTCTGACTCTTAAGTGTTGTTACTCCAGTCTGTACAACGGCCTGTGGCAATTTACTTGTGGCACGGGAAACTCTGTTTTGAACGTTTACCGCGGCAATATCCGGGTTAATTCCAAGTTCAAAATAAACAGATATTTTGGCGGAACCGTCATTTGCTGCAGACGAAGTCATATAAGTCATTCCTTCCACACCGTTGATTTCTTCCTCTAAAGGAATCACAACACTGTTAAGTACGGTTTCTGCATTGGCTCCGGTATAGGTAGCACTAACCTGTACGGTTGGAGGGGCTATTTCGGGATATTGCTCGATCGGTAAAGTCATCAATCCTAAAATACCTAAAATGGTAATTAAGATCGAAATTACCGTCGAGAGAACTGGTCTTTCTATAAAAGTTTTTAACATCTTTACTATTATTTTTTAGCGGAAGAATTTGTATTTGCTGTAGTTACAGCCTCATCTTTGGCTTGTTGTGGTGTAATTTCTGCATCGTCTTTTAATTTTGACGCTCCTTCGATTACAACAATTTCACCCTCTTTAAGCCCTGAAGAAACAATATAGTTTAACTCTGTCGTCCCATTGGTCTCAATGATTCTCGACTTTACTTTATTGCCTTTCTCCACCACGTAAATAGTCTGTTTTCCCTGAACCTCGAAAACGGCATTTTGAGGAACCAGAATTACATCTTTTTCTTCAATCGGTAAACGAATAATACCGGTGCTTCCACTTCTTAAAATCCCTTCAGGATTAGCAAATTCAGCTCTAAATTGTGTCGTTCCGGTTTGTGCATTCACCAGACCGTTCATCGTTGCAATTCTTCCTTTTTGATCGTATTCTGAGTTGTCAACCAAAATCAAGGAAACCAAAGGAGCTGCTTTTAATTTTTCGGCAGTTGTCGCTCCTTTAAATGTTTTATTAAAGAACAACAATTGCTTTTCATTCATAGAGAAATAAGCACGAACAATTTTAGTGTCAGATACCGTTGTCAGTGGCATTTCATTAGTAGCACTAACCAAACTTCCTTCTCTGAAAGGCAATCCGCCAATAACACCGTTTACCGGAGAGTAAATTGTTGCATAGCCAATATTGGCCACAATGCTTCCGTATGTGCTTTTCGCCTGAGCCAATTTCGCTTTTGCGGTCTCCAATTGCACCACACTAATGATTTTGCGATCCACCAAAGGTTTCAGTCGGTCTACTTCAACCTGGGCAGCCTGAACAGCGGCTTTTGCTGCAGAAGCATCCTCATTTAACGTTTGTGTTTCTAGTTTAAAAAGCAATTGTCCTTTTTTTACAACCTGACCTTCATCAACATATATTTTTTGAATAAATCCGTTTACTTTTGGACGTATTTCCACATTCTGTTGCCCTTCAAGATTGGCAGTATAGTCTTGATATACCGTCGCATTCTGAATTGTAACAGTTTTAACCGGAAAAGGAGCAGGGCCTTGAGGCGGTGCTTGTTCTTCCTTTTTTTTGCAGGATGCAAAAACTAGCATAATGGCTAACAGAGAAAATGAAATATGCTTCATACTTATTTAATTTGAATTAATTATTTATGGGGATTTGACGGATTTTCTATTTCTGTAAATTCAGATATAGTTTCTTTTATCAGTTCTTCTACTTTTATTACGTGCGCTTTATAAGCTCTGGTATTGTCCAGATTTATTAGCTCTTCCGGACTTGACATCGTTTTTTCGCGATAGGAGAGCATCTTATCAATGATTTTTCTTTCGTAAGCAATAATCTTGAGATAACTGTTTAATCGTTCGCTAAACGGAGAAGACTTGTAGTACTTTTTCCGGTCTCCCGGTATCGTAAAGTAGTTTATCTTTTCCATTTTTAGAAGCAAGTTCAGGTTCGTGGAAACAGAGCTTTTACTGGCACCGGTTTTCTCTACCAATTGTTCAAATGTCAAGCCCTCTTTTATACCGTCAACGATTAGCAATCCAAGGATTCTGGAACCTAATGGTGACATGTGATAAAATGATTCGAAGTAAACTCCGAAAGATTCTATGAGATCTTCTCTCTCTTTTTGAATCGATTTCATCTTTTTTTTGAGCAAAGATAGATTTTGGTTCGTTATTTACAGAACCAACCGAACTTAAATTTGTGTTAAATTTAGGTTACCTAAAAAATGCGTTAAATGAGGCCTTAAAAGACTTCGCAGTCCTCCGGATAAAAACACTTTTGTTGCAGTACTAAAATTGTTTTATTTTTTGAATGCAAACAAAAACCGAATAAGTAGTAATTTAGTTATATTTGTTGTCTTATAAAAAAACCAAATTGTGACTTCAATTAACAAGTTAAAAATATTCAATGATCCCATTTATGGCTTCATTTCAATTCCGAATGAGCTCATATACGACTTAATTCAGCATCCCTATTTTCAGCGTTTGCGACGTATTTCGCAAATGGGACTCTCGTATTTGGTTTATCCCGGTGCCAATCACACCCGTTTTCATCATGCTTTGGGCTGTATGCATTTGATGCAAAAGGCGGTAGAAACACTTCGTTTTAAAGGAGTAGTGGTCTCGTCTGAAGAAGAGAATGCCTTGTATATCGCAATTTTATTACACGATATCGGTCATGGTCCGTTTTCGCATGCTATGGAAAAAAGCATAGTCGAAGATGTCAATCACGAAGCCATTTCATTGCTGTTTATGAATCAGTTAAACGAGGAATTTGACGGAAGATTGAGTTTGGCAATTCAGGTTTTTAAAGGAGAGTACCACAGAAAATTCATGTTGCAATTGATCTCAAGTCAATTAGATATGGACCGTATGGACTATTTAAAACGCGACAGTTTTTACACCGGAGTTGCAGAAGGAAATGTCAATTCGGAGCGATTGATTCAAATGATGAATGTGGTGGATGGTGTTTTGGTAATTGAAGAAAAGGGAATTTACTCTGTTGAAAAATTCCTCCTTTCAAGACGTTTGATGTATTGGCAGGCTTATTTACATAAAACGAGTCTGGTAGCGGAATTAATTCTAATGAAAGTTTTAAAGAGAGCCAAAGAATTGGTACTAAAAGGACAATCATTGCCTTGCAGTGAACCCCTTTTGTATTTTATGAAAAACAAAATTACACTCGAAAATTTCGATGCTGAAAAGTTAGATTTATTTTCTCAACTGGACGATTTTGATATTATAAGTGCTTTAAAAGCCTGGCAGAAACACGACGATTTTATATTGTCTACTTTAAGCAAAATGATAATTAACAGAGATTTATTAAAGATAAAACTCAGTGCAGATAAAATTCCGATGGAAGAATCTCAGTCTTTAAAAGAAGAATTTGCGCAAGAACATAATGTTTCCTTATTAGAAGCTGGTTATTTTATTTTCAGAGGGAAAATAAAAAATCAGGCTTACAGCAAAGAAGCAGAGCCTATACGAATTTTGAAAAAAGATAAAACAATTGAAGATGTTGTCGAAGCTTCTGATCAGTTGAATTTGAAGTCGTTATCTAAATTGGTAACAAAATATTACATCTGTTTTCCAAAACAACTTATCTAAAATTAACATTTAAAATCTATTTTTTATATTTTTGTCGCGATGAAATTTACAGCAGAACAAATAGCAGGAATTTTAGATGGAGAAGTTGTTGGGAATCCCCTTGCAGAAGTTTCTCACTTATCTAAAATCGAAGAAGGTGAGGAAGGGTCGCTGACTTTTTTAGCTAATCCAAAGTATATCAATTACATATACACAACAAAAGCAACGGTAACCATTGTTAACGATAGTTTTACACCCGAAGCAGAAATTACGACAACTTTAATAAAAGTAGAAGATGCCTATGCCTCTTTTTCCAAACTATTGCAGTTTTACAATCAGGTAAAATTGAATAAAAACGGAATTGAAGCAAACTCTTTTATCTCTGAAGGCACTAAATATGGCGAAAATCTATACTTAGGCAGCTTTAGTTATATAGGACAGAATGTGGTCTTAGGAGACAACGTAAAAATTTACCCAAACAGTTTTATTGGAGATAATGTTGTTATTGGCGATAATGTCTATATTTTTGCCGGCGCTAAAATATACTCTGAAACTATAATTGGGAATAATTGTACGATACACTCCGGTACTATTATCGGGGCTGATGGTTTCGGTTTCGTTCCAGATGAAGAAGGAGTATTCAGTAAAGTACCGCAAATCGGGAATGTGATTCTGGAGGACAATGTAGATATTGGCGCCAACACTACAATTGACAGAGCTACACTTGGTTCTACAATTATTAGAAAAGGAGTTAAATTAGACAATCAGATTCAAATCGCTCACAATGTAGAAATTGGTAAAAATACCGTAATTGCAGCGCAAACAGGTGTTGCCGGTTCTACTAAAATTGGCGAAAATTGTATGATTGGTGGGCAAGTTGGTATAGCAGGCCACTTAACTATTGGAAATAATGTGAGAGTTCAGGCACAATCCGGCGTTGCCAGGAATATTAAGGACGACGAAGTTTTACAAGGAAGTCCAACCTTTAGTTTAAGTGATTTTAGTAAATCGTATGTTCATTTTAAGAACTTACCTAAAATCGTAGCCGAACTGGAAGAATTAAAAAAACAAATAATAAACCCAAAAAATGGAAATAATGGTTAAACAGAAGACCATCAAAAATGAAATTTCACTAACAGGAGTTGGATTACACACTGGTAAAGAAGTTACAATGACTTTTAAACCAGCTCCAATTAATAATGGTTTCACTTTTGTAAGAGTAGATTTGCAAGGTCAACCAGTCATTGAGGCTGATGCTAATTATGTTGTTAATACACAAAGAGGCACAAATCTTGAAAAATTAGGAGTTAAAATTCAAACTCCGGAACATGTTTTAGCTGCTTTAGTTGGATGTGATTTGGATAATGTTATTATAGAATTAGATGCTTCAGAACTGCCTATTATGGATGGTTCTTCAAAATATTTTGTTGAAGCAATAGAAAATGCAGGAATCGAAGAACAAGACGCTAAACGTAATGTTTATGTAGTAAAAGAAGTTATTTCATTTACTGATGAAGCTACAGGAAGCGAAATCTTGGTTATGCCAAGCGACGATTATCAAGTTACTGCAATGGTAGATTTTGGGACTAAAGTATTAGGTACTCAAAATGCAACTATGAAAAGTATCGCTGATTTTAAAGACGAAATTTCAAATTCAAGAACCTTTAGTTTCTTGCACGAATTAGAATCTTTATTAGAAAACGGATTAATTAAAGGTGGTGATTTAAACAACGCTATTGTATATGTAGATAAAGAAATTTCTGATGCTACAATGGAAAATTTAAAGAAAGCCTTTGGTAAAGATAAAATTTCAGTAAAACCGAATGGTGTTTTAGATAATCTCACTTTACACTATCCTAATGAAGCTGCACGTCACAAATTATTAGATGTAGTAGGTGATTTAGCTTTAATCGGTGTTAGAATTCAAGGGAAAATTATCGCGAACAAACCTGGTCACTATGTGAACACTCAGTTTGCTAAGAAAATTGGGAAAATCATTAAAATTGAACAAAGAAATCACGTTCCTGTTTATGATTTGAACAAAGAGCCTTTGATGGACATTCACAAAATCATGGCCATGTTGCCTCACAGACCTCCATTTTTGTTGATCGACAGAATCATCGAAATGTCTGATCGTCATGTGGTAGGTTTGAAAAATGTGACGATGAACGAAAACTTTTTCGTTGGACATTTTCCTGAAGCACCGGTAATGCCGGGAGTTCTAATTGTTGAAGCAATGGCACAAACAGGAGGAATTTTGGTTTTAAGTACTGTTCCGGATCCGGAAAACTACTTGACTTATTTCATGAAAATTGATAACGTTAAGTTCAAACACAAAGTACTGCCGGGAGATACCTTAATTTTCAAGTGCGAATTGATTTCTCCTATCAGAAGAGGAATTTGTCATATGCAGGCAAACGCATACGCAAACGGAAAATTAGTTACTGAGGCAGAATTAATGGCGCAAATTGTAAAAAAACAATAATAGTTTAATCAAAATTATTGTTTAGGTTTGTTGCCCAAATCAGACTATTTTAATTTAAAATATAAAACAGACAGATGAATCAACCATTAGCTTATGTTCATCCTGGCGCTAAAATCGCTAAAAACGTTGTAATTGAACCCTTTACAACAATCCACAATAATGTTATTATTGGTGACGGTACATGGATCGGTTCAAATGTGACCATTATGGAAGGCGCTCGTATCGGAAAAAATTGTAATATTTTTCCCGGAGCTGTAATTTCTGCTGTGCCACAAGATTTAAAATTTGGCGGAGAAGATTCTTTGGCTATCATTGGTGACAATTGTACGATCAGAGAATGTGTAACCATCAACAGAGGAACTGTTGCTTCAGGGCAAACGACTTTAGGAGACAATTGTTTGGTTATGGCTTACGCACATATTGCTCACGATTGCGAAATTGGTAATAACGCTATTATTGTAAACGGAGTTGCCTTGGCAGGTCACGTTGTAGTGGGTAACCACGCTGTAATTGGAGGTTTAGCAGCTATTCATCAATTTATCCATATTGGAGATCACGCTATGATTTCCGGTGGTTCTTTGGTTAGAAAAGATGTACCACCTTATACAAAAGCAGCAAAAGAACCGTTATCATACGTGGGAATCAATTCGGTTGGTTTAAGAAGAAGAGGTTTTAGCACCGATAAAATCAGAGAAATTCAAGAAATTTACAGAATTTTATACCAAAAAAATTACAATACAACACAGGCTTTAAGCATTATTGAAGCCGAAATGGAAGCCACTCCTGAGAGAGATGAAATTCTTGATTTTATCAGAAATTCATCAAGAGGAATTATGAAAGGTTATTCAGGCAATTACTAATTTAAGAATTTAGATTTTAGAGTGTAGAATTTTAGATAATGAAAATCTACACTCTAAAATCCAAAAAGACAGATTGATTCTTTTCAGAGAATCTAAAATCTGAACTCTTAAATCTAAAATATAAAAAAGGGAGATTGGTTCTTTTTATAAGAATCTAAAATCTACATTCTTAAATCTAAAATATAAAAAAATGGCATCTACATCAGATATTAGAAACGGATTGTGTATTAAATTCAATCACGATATTTATAAAATTGTTGAATTTCTTCACGTAAAACCTGGAAAAGGTCCTGCTTTCGTAAGAACAAAATTGAGAAGTTTAACTACAGGAAGAGTATTAGACAATACCTTTTCTGCAGGACATAAAATTGATGATGTGCGTGTTGAGACGCATAATTACCAATTTTTATATGCTGAAGGAGATGAATTTCATTTTATGAATACAGAATCTTTCGAGCAAATTTCTTTGAATAAAAACATTCTGGATGCTCCGGGATTATTAAAAGAAGGAACAAGTGTAATGGTTCAGGTAAATACTGAAACAGATTTACCTTTATCAGTAGACATGCCATCTTCTGTAATTCTTGAAGTTACTTATGCTGAGCCGGGAGTTAAAGGAAATACAGCTACTAATGCAACTAAATCTGCTACTGTAGAAACTGGTGCGAATGTAAATGTTCCTTTGTTCATCAACGAAGGAGATAAAATTAAAATTGATACCGCTTCAGGTTCTTATATGGAGCGTGTAAAAGAGTAGTATATTAATTAGATAATGGGATAATGTGTCAATGAGATAATTAAATTTATTATCTTCTAACCAGCACATTATCCCATTATCCAATTGGCAAATTATCTAATTAAAAAATATGAAATTTCCAAAAGTTCACTCTTTACAAGAAATTGCAAATTTGCTTGAGTGCGAATTTATAGGCGACCAAAACTTCCCCGTTTTAGGCATGAATGAAATACATGTTGTTGAACCAGGAGATATTGTTTTCGTTGACCACCCAAAATATTACGATAAAGCTTTACAATCGGCGGCTACAATTGTTTTAATCAACAAAAAAGTAGATTGCCCGGAAGGAAAAGCACTTTTGATCTCTGATGATCCTTTTAGAGATTTTAATACCCTGACCAAACACTTTAAACCTTTTCAATTTGCAAACGTAGCGGTTTCCGCTTCTGCTACCATTGGAGAAGGAACGCATATTCAACCTAATAGTTTTGTTGGGAATCATGTAAAAATTGGAAAGAATTGTTTGATTCATTCTAATGTTTCTATTTATGATCATACCGTTATTGGTGATAATGTAATTATCCATGCCGGAACGATTCTAGGTGCTGACGCTTTTTATTACAAAAAACGTCCGGATGGTTTCGATCAGTTGATTTCAGGAGGTAGAGTTGTTATTGAAGACAATGTTGGTATCGGTGCACTTTGTACAATTGACAAAGGAGTTACAGGAGATACTACAATCGGGGAGGGGACTAAAATTGACAATCAGGTGCATGTTGGACACGATTCTGTAATTGGCAAAAAATGTCTGATCGCTTCACAAACCGGTATTGCCGGCTGTGTTGTTATTGAAGACGAAGTAACAATCTGGGGACAAGTAGGCACCACTAGTGGTATCACGATCGGAACTAAGGCTGTTATTATGGGACAAACAGGTGTTACAAAATCGGTTGAAGGAGGGAAATCTTATTTCGGAACTCCAATCGAAGAATCAAGAGAAAAGTTGAAGCAATTGGCCAATATCAAAAAGATTCCCGAAATTCTAAATAAATTGAAGTAATATGTCTATAAAAGAATTTGTTCAAAAATTTTATAAGTCCGATGCCTTGATTGATAGCGAAATCATGAAAATCTATCTGCATCCGGAAGTCTTGTTAGATTGGAATAGCAGTAAAGGGCTAATTTTGATGAATTATGATTCTTTACTAGGAATGGCCAATGAATTAAGTCGTGCTTATGTGCGGTCTAAAGTCCGAATAAGCCATATTATTGCCGAAGATGATTTAGTATCAATACGTTATTCTCATTACGTTAAAACGATTGAAAACCCAAGAGAGGAGATGTTGTTGGCTCATTTTTCTACCATTTGGCAGATTAAAGACGACAAATTATATCGAGGATTCCAAATGAGTCAATTTTCTTAATATTTTTTGATGACAAAAAGGGTAAAATACATTACAAAACCTTATTTTTGCATCACAATTTTAAAAACTACATAAAATATATATCATGAGTGTTTTAGTTAATAAAGATTCCAAAATAATTGTTCAAGGATTTACAGGTAGCGAAGGAACTTTCCACGCTTCTCAAATGATTGAGTACGGTACTAATGTTGTTGGTGGTGTTACTCCTGGAAAAGGTGGAACTAGCCATTTAGATCGTCCGGTTTTTAATACCGTAAAAGACGCTGTAGAGCAAGCTGGAGCTGATACATCTATCATTTTTGTTCCGCCGGCTTTTGCTGCTGATGCAATTATGGAAGCTGCTGATGCTGGAATTAAAGTAATTATTGCTATTACTGAAGGAATTCCTGTTGCAGATATGATTAAAGCAAATAATTATGTTAAAGAAAGAAATTCCAGATTAATCGGACCAAACTGTCCAGGTGTTATTACTCCGGGAGAAGCTAAAGTTGGTATTATGCCAGGTTTCGTTTTCAAAAAAGGAACTGTTGGTATCGTATCTAAATCAGGAACTTTAACTTACGAAGCTGCTGATCAGGTTGTAAAACAAGGTTTAGGAATTACTACAGCTATCGGAATTGGTGGAGATCCAATTATCGGAACTACAACTAAAGAAGCTGTTGAATTATTAATGAACGATCCTGAAACTGAAATTATCATCATGATTGGTGAAATTGGAGGTCAATTAGAAGCAGATGCTGCTAAATGGGTAAGAGCTGATGGTAACCGTAAACCAGTTGTTGGTTTTATCGCTGGAGAAACTGCTCCTGCTGGTAGAACAATGGGTCACGCAGGTGCTATTGTCGGTGGTTCTGATGATACAGCTGCTGCTAAAAAACAAATTATGAGAGACAACGGAATTCACGTTGTTGATTCACCAGCTGAAATTGGTAAAAAAGTAAAAGAAATACTTGGATAATCTCCAAATATTCAAAATAACAAATTCCAAAAAAGTCTCAATTCGTGTTGAGACTTTTTTACATTTTTAAAAAGAGGATAAATTAAAGCTTAGCAGCTTAGTTTCTCAGAAACTTAGACGCTTAAAAAGAGAGATATGAACAAAGAATTAGAAAAGTTTAAAGTAAGCAATAGCTTTACTTTTACTGTAGAAGATAGCCTAGAACAAGCTTGTAACGCACCGGAATCAGGAGCAGGAGTTTTTGTTGTTTACGCTGTTGAAGGAGATGCAAAAGAGTTAATTATGGTTGGTTCTACCGGAACTATTCAGAATGACGGAACTCTAAAAAGCAAAAACGGCGGTTTATACGACAAAATCGTAAACGGACACCAATTTGCAAAAACAGGAAGAAAATATTCTTGGCCTGCACAAATGAAATTAGAAAACATCACTGCTCTGGAAGTGGTTTGGTATGAAACTTTTACTGCAGAAGTAAAAGGAATTCCAACAACTGTAGAAGGACAGGTTTTACAAAATTTCTTAGATGCAAATGGAAAATTACCTAGATGGAATGTAGCTTTCTAAGGCATTCTATTCTAAAATTATAACATAGCCTTACTAAAAATTTAGTAAGGCTTTTTTTTGCTTTTAATACACTTACTTCCCAAAATAAATTTCTTTATTTATGCCAAAAAAATACTTTTTATTATTGTGCCTTTTTTCATTTATTACTAATGCTCAAATTATAAATTTCCCAAACGATCAACTCAAGGCCACATTACTTAAGGGTGACACATATTCTCCATATTCAATAGCAAAAAATCTTGAAGGCCATTTTTTTAAAATTGACTCAAATAATGATTACGAAATAGATATTAACGAGGCTTCACATGTATCTTACTTAAATTTATCAAGCTATCATTTTAGTAATTTAGATGGACTCGAAAATTTCACAAATCTAAAAGAGTTAAATTGCTCTAATAATATATTAACCTCATTGAACTTAAGCCACTTTCCAAATTTGGAAATACTAGACTGTAATACAAATCGTCTAACTTCATTGAATTTAAGTACGCAAGCTCATATTACTGAAATAATTTGTCACCATAACTACTTAACATCTATCGTAGTAAAAGATCAAAACCCTATCTCTAAATTAATTTGTTATAGTAACGAATTCTCTACCTTAAACTTAGATAATTTTCTAAAAATAAAAGAGTTGAATTGCTCAGGAAACCGTTTAACTTCTTTAGACCTAAATAATCTAAAAGAGTTGGTCACCTTAGATTTAGGCTATAACAAAATTGCATCTATAGAATTAGATAATTTAAGTAATCTCAGAACTTTAATACTTGAATCTAATTTATTCACCAATATTTACTTTCCAAATAATCCTAAACTAACATCACTATATTTTAGTTATAATCAAGTAAAAAATGTTAATATAAAGAACTTGACTGAATTAGAATATTTGTATTGTGGAAACAATTCCATTTCGAATCTTGATTTAGAAAACAACAAATTATTGTCAAGTTTATCATTTGAAGTCAATAAACTTACTTCTATTGATCTAAGTAATCAAAATCTATTAATTCATTTAAACTGCTCCTCAAATACTCTAGCAAGTTTAGATTTGAGTAATCAAAAAAGTTTGCTTTCATTAGACTGTAGCTATAATAAAATTACATTTCTGAATTTAAAAAACGGAAGCACTGAATTTTTTAACGCCACTGGTAATGCATTAAAATTTTTATGTATAGATGAAGAAGATGAGTATACTGCTGGAAACTATTTAACTAGTAGTCATATATATAATTGCAGTTTAAATTCCTATTGTTCGTTTACTCCTAGCGGTGCTTTTTATACCATTCAAGGGAACCAAATACTTGACACTAATACTAATGGATGCGATGAATTAGATCGAGATTTTCCAAATTTAAATTTTAGCATCACAAATCAAACAATCAAAAAAAACTTTATCTCTGATAATTCCGGAAACTTTACTGTTCCTGTAGGGGAGGGGACCTATAGCATCACTCCACTTTTAGAAAATCCCAATTATTTTACTATTATTCCAGAATCTGTTACGGTAACTTTTCCAAACGAAACCAGCCCCTCCATTCAAAATTTTTGTATCACGCCAAAAGGTGAACATCAAGATATTGAAGTTACTATATTATCAGTACTTCCTGCGAGACCGGGCTTTGATGCCACTTATAAAATAATATACAAGAACAAAGCGAATAAAACTGTCTCCGGTACTGTAACGTTGGATTTTAACGATACTGTTTTAGATTATATTTCTTCTATTCCGACCATTACAAATCAATCTTTTAATAAATTACTTTGGGATTATACAGATCTTAAACCATTAGAAACAAAAGAAATAGAAGTAACCTTAAATGTAAATTCTCCCATGGAAACGCCAGCAGTAAACATCAACGACCGTTTGAGTTTTAATGCTTTGATCACTCCGGTAAAGCACGATGAGTTACCGGTTGATAATTCTTTTGCCTTACGTCAAATTGTCGTGGGATCATACGATCCTAATGATAAAACTTGTCTGGAAGGAGATGTAATTACACCGGAATTAATTGGAGAATATGTGCATTATTTAATACGATTTGAAAATACAGGAACTTATCCTGCCGAAAATGTTGTAGTGCGAGACTGGATTGATTTATCAAAATTTGATATTTCAACCTTAACATTAACAAAGGCTAGCCATCCTTATGTAACGAAAATTTCAAATGGAAGCAAAGTGGAATTCATTTTTGAGAAAATCAACCTTCCTTTTGACGACGCCCACAATGATGGTTACATTGCTTTTAAAATTAAAACTTTACCAACACTTACCGTAGGAGATTCTTTTAGCAACGAGGCTAATATTTATTTTGATTATAATTTTCCGATTTTAACAAATAAAGCAACTTCAACCTTCAAAACTTTAGGAGTTCAAGACTTTCAATTTTCAAAATACTTTAGCATATATCCAAATCCTGCTGTTGACTTTTTAAATATCTCATCGAAAGAAAGCACTACTATTCTATCGATGAAAGTTTACGATATTTTAGGTCAGTTGGTTATTGCAATCCCAAATGCACAATCAACATCTAAAGTAGATGTTTCTAAGTTAGGGACTGGAAATTATTTTTTAAAAATAAAATCAGACAAAGGTACTTCTGGTGTGAAATTTATTAAAAAATAGAATCAAAAAAACAGCCTGAGTTAAACTTACTCAGGCTATTTTTAATTTCATAAGTCATCTTTTTAAAGAAAAATGAGATCTGAATTCTTTTTCAACTTGATTTTCCATAAATATTACTTTAAACCAATAATCTGTTGAAGGTAAAGGAATGCCATTATAAGTACCATTCCAACCAGATTCGTTTGCACTCATCTCTTTTATGAGCTTCCCAAATCGATCAAAAACATACACCCTTGCGTTCTGTATATTTTCAAATCCTATAATATTCCACGTATCGTTATGCCCATCACCATTTGGAGTAAAAAATCTCTTATAACCAACGATTACGATCTCTTTAGTTATGTTGGTACAACCTTTAGTATCGACAATATGAAGAGTATGAGTTCCAGGACTAACATCTGTAAACACATTAGAATTTTGATACCCTTTATTATCTAATCGATATTCATATTCGCCTGAATTATTGACATTGGACATTTTAACAGTTATTGTGGAATTTTCAGAGAATAATTCAGATTGTATTATTTCTATTGTACCCGAATCTGTTTTTGTATCTGTAACTATAGCTTCTGCCAAATCAGATACACAAAGAGTTTTTTTATTGATTGCAATCACAGCGTAACTTCCAGCTCTCGTCACTTCTAAAGAATTGTTTTGATGATCATTAATCTTATTTCCATCCAAGAACCATTCAAAATCATATAACTGATTGCTTAATGTGGTATCTAAAATATGAGATTGAATTAGATTATTTGTCCCTTTCTCAATACAAATTTGCCCATCTTTTAATTTTGGCTGTGGTTTTAAATCAACTTCAATAGTAAGTTTCGCAGTGCTTGAACACTGCCCGGAATTTGGAGTAAAAGTATATACTGTTGTTACTAAATTATTTAATATTGGCGACCAAGCGCCATTTATCCCATTGTTTGATTGTGAGGGAAGCAAAATCATAGGATCACCTTCACATATCGCAGCAACAGGATTAAAAACAGGGATTATTTTTGAATTTACTGTAATTGCAAGCTTTGCTGTAGTCGCACATTCTCCTGAATCGGGAGTAAAAGTATATACTGTAGATGTTACATTGTTTAATACTGGCGACCAGGTTCCATTTATTCCGTTGTTTGATCGCAATGGCAATTCAGCTATAATTTCACCTTCACATACTGAAGGAATAGCATTAAACAAGGGCGCTATTTTTGAGTTGACTACAATTGTTAGCTTTGTTGCACTTGCACACTCCCCAATATTTGGAGTAAAAGTATATTCTGTAGTTACTAAATTATTTAATACCGGCGACCAGGTTCCGTTTACTCCGTTGTTGGATCGCAAGGGTAGCTTAGCTATAATTTCCCCCTCACATACTGCTGAAACGGGGTTAAATACAGGTATTGCTTTTGAGTTTACTATAATTATAAGCTTTACTATATTTGCACATTCTCCAACATTGGGAGTAAAAGTATACTCTGTAGTTCTTAAACTATTTAATACTGGCGACCAGGTTCCGTTTATCCCATCTTTTGATTGTAGTGGGAGAGGAATTATTATTTCACCTTCACAAATTGGCGCAATGGTACTAAATACCGGAACTATTTTTGCATTTACAGTTATCGATCCTGTGGTAGTTGCATCTAAACCACAACCTCCTGAAGTAGAGATTGTGTAATTGAATGTTCCGGAAGAAGTAGGAGTTCCGCTTATGGTTAATACATTTCCAACCAAACTAGTTATTACTCCGGGAGGCAAACTTCCTGAAGTTATTAATGCATTTGTTGCACCTCCACCAATAGTATAAGCAACATCCGAAATAGGTTCCTCATAACATAAAGCTTGCGATGAAATTCCTTGGGTTAATACCAAGGTCGGATTTGTCAAACAAATATCAAGCTTACAGGAAATGGAGCTTGGACTAAAACATTCTCTCGGGGTCCCACTTGGAGTAACAGTAATTTTGACCGTTTCGCCATTGGGGACATTTTGCACCGTATAAGTAAATACCTTTCCCAGAAATCCAACATCTACAAGAGAATTGTTTCCGATTTTATAGGCAACTGAAAACCCCGCATCTCCTAAAGCATGCCAATCAAAAGTTATAGAGTTCGCAGTTTTTCTACCGCAGTAAAGATCAGGCTCTAACAAAGTTCCAAACTCAATTTTTATGTCATCAGACACGGGACAACCAATTCCCATAGGTGTCGTTTTTACAGAATAAACTCCAGACTTATTAACTGTAATACTGGGACCATTTTGAGAGGAAATTACACTGCCATCAAGTTTCCACTCATGCAATACCGAAGAATCCAACCCTGTATTTAAAGTATATTCTGTTGAAGAACAAATTTTCAGATCTTCTCCTAAGTCGATTCCGTCTGAACTAAAACTAGCCCCTTCTATAAATACTGCCGAATCATAGTTATTGTCGCCAACATTACCAATAATTAATTTAATATGATAGGTTTCTCCACATTGTACAGGAGACAGAGCCTTTAATACGGTCGTGAATCCATCATATTGTATAGAGTCTCCGTTTTTGTTATCTGTGTAATACTGACAAAATTCACATGGACCCTTATTACCGTTTCCATTATTCAAATTGTTAATCGAGACTGGTATTGTTGAATTTGGAATCAAAGCAATATTTTTCGCATTTCGGGAAAAAGCACCATTTATTCCCGGACCACTTATGAAGAAGGCAAAATTATCATTATAAATATCATTAACATATTCAGGGTATTCTTCTGAGGCAAAAACAAAATTAAAACTCAATCTATTTCCAACAGGGACAAAATCAAATTCCAGAACAGCAACATTTTTTATGATTTGATTATTAGTCAATACAGATAAATCACCATCACCTTCAAAAGGATTTGAGGTTGGCAAAGTTGCCAAATCCCTGTCGTTCGGTCCTTTGGCAATTACAGCATTTCCAGTACTTAGAACAATACCTTTGTTTAGGCCAATACTAGTTGTTATACCACTATCAAATTTTGCTATTTGATCGCTTATCGTATTTGAATTTATTACAGATCCATTGAACTTTATATTTGAGATATTTATACCTTGACCCAGTAATACATTTTCAGCAAGCTGCTGCGGCGTGAATGTGGTGTTATCAATAAGTAATTGTGCTTTGGTAATACTCGGAGTCAGCATTAACAATAGGATAAATAATATTTTTTTCATTTAAATTTTAAAGGAATCATTCTAAGAAAAGCAAATATAATTAACCCAATGTTGAGAATTAAGTTTTCTAAATAAATTCTTAAAATAAATACTTTAATACACAAATTACATCGCTAATTTAAACGTTATATTTGTTTTTTTTAAACATAAATTATGAAAAAAAATTACTTATTCTTTTTTGCACTTTTTATTTTTCTTCCCACCAATGCCCAGAACATTGAATTTAAAGATGAAAATCTTAAATCAAAATTGCTTGAGGCTGATATTACAAATAACATAGCAAAAGATTTACAAGGCAATTTTTGCAAAGTAGATTTAAATGGCGATCTAGAAATACAAATTACCGAAGCTCAAAACATAAGCTGGTTAAATATTTCGTATTACAGAATTAAGAATACAACCGGAATTAATAGCTTTTCTAATTTAGAGTATCTAGATCTTTCCATAAATGAGATTTTAGTCTCGAATTTTGATGCATTACAAAAGCTTAAAATTTTAATTTGCGGAGGATATATTGGCGATAGCATAGACCTTAGACCACTTATTAATCTTGAAAAATTATATTGCGCATCAACTAAATTGAGATCAATTAATTTGTCCGGATTAAAAAAATTGCAATTTTTAGATTTAAAATTCAATTCATTAGAAAATTTAGATTTATCCGGACTTTCCAGTTTAAAAGAAGTTTACTGCTCTGAGAATTACAAAGGCATCATAGAAGGCCTTGATTTAAAAGGCCTAACAGGACTAGAAGTCCTGGATTGCGGAGCTACCGGAATAAAATATTTAAAAAACCTTTCAGATTGTAAAAAACTAAAAAAATTATATTGTGAAAGTAACAAATTAGAAACCTTAGATATTTCCGGTTGTGAAAGTTTAGAGGCGCTTATTTCCGTATATAATCCTTTCGAAACTTTAAATATTACAGGTTTGAATAATCTCATATCTCTTGAAGTTGGAGGCTCTAAATTTAGCTTTCTGGAAGCAAATAGCTTGATTAACGTCAAATATTTTACTCTAATTTATTCCAATGTAATCACATTGGATCTGTCAAATTTTGTTAATCTCGAAACAGCCTTATGCAATTATAATGATTCCTTAACAAATATTTTTACCAAGAATGGAGTAGCCGAAGTACTCTATTTTAGCGCTTGCCCAAGTTTAAAGTACATTTGTGCTGATGAAAACCAATTTCAAGGAATTAAAGATGAGATCCAAGCCTATCAATATAAAGATGTACATTATAACAGTTATTGTTCGTTTGGACCGGGAGGAGTTTACTCTGTAATAAAAGGAACAACAAAAATAGATTTGGACAAGAAAGACTGTAATGGCAATGGAGAGATCTTTTCAAATTTCAAACTTAATATTACAGATGGTTTTTCAAAGAGTACAGTAATTACAGATAATTCGGGTAATTATAGCTTACCAATTGGAATGGGTACATATAGAATTGAACCTTCCTTAGAAAACAGTAATTACTTTAAAGTTTATCCGGAATTTCTTACAGTTAGTTTTCCGGAATCGCAAAGCCCATTTATCCAAAATTTTTGTGTCACACCAGATGGGAACCATCAGGATATCGAAATTACAATCGTACCATTATCTGTAGCAAGGCCAGGCTTTGACGCAATTTATAGTGTTATTTATAAAAATAAAGGAAACAAAACAGTATCAGGTTCTGTAACATTAGATTTTAATGATGCAATTCTGGATTATATTTCGGCCACACCCATGATTAACAATCAAGTAATAAATAAACTCGAATGGAATTATGAGAATTTAAAACCTTTTGAATCAAAAGAAATTACCGTTGTTTTTAATGTTAATTCTCCTATGGAAACTCCTGCTGTTAATATTGATGACAGATTGAGTTTTAATGCCGTTATAACGCCAATAACAGATGATGAAAAACCAGTAGATAATTCTTCCGCATTACGTCAAATCGTTGTTGGATCATATGATCCAAATGATAAAACATGCTTAGAGGGAGATGTTATTAAACCAGAATTAATTGGAGAATACGTTCATTATTTAATTCGATTTGAAAATACAGGAACTTATCCTGCTGAAAATGTAGTAGTAAAAGATATGATCGATTTATTAAAATTTGACATTTCAACTTTGGTCCCTACAAGCGCAAGCCACGCCTATACCACAAAAATTTCCGCGGGCAACAAAGTCGAATTTATTTTCGAAAAAATCAACCTTCCTTTCGATGATGCCAATAATGACGGATATATTACCTTTAAAATAAAAACTTTGCCAAGTCTTTCTGTAGGCGATTCATTTACAAACGAAGCAAATATCTATTTTGATTATAATTTTCCAATTTTAACAAATAAAACCAACTCAACTTTTAAGACATTGGGTGTTCAGGATTTCAAATTTTCTAAGCATTTTAATATTTATCCAGTTCCGGCTAAAGATCTTTTAAACATAAATTCTAAAAACAATATTGAAATTATTTCAATAGCTATTTATGACACTGTAGGAAAGCTAGTTATCGTTGTACCAAATGCAAATTTAATTTCTAATATCGATGTTTCCAAGTTAGAATCAGGAAATTATATTCTGAGAATTAAGACCGATAAGGGAACAACGGCAACTAAGTTTATTAAAAAGTAAACTTAAGACTTAATAGTAGTAAAATCTCACAATTAAAAAAAAGTAAAAAAAAATGGTTGCGTCCCAAAATAGTTAAAACTTCGTTAAAATAAAGGCGTAGAGACGGTTTTCCTGTATTAGGAAACCGTCTCTTTTTTGTAAAAAAATTGGTTTTAAATTTTTGCTTTTATACATTTAGAGCATTAAGTTAAAAGATAATGTTAAAAAAGTATCTTCTTGATATTAACTAACAGTACTCTTTATCAATAATTCTATGCCAAAACCAAGTTATGAAAACCAAAATTTTACAAACCCCATTTGATGACATTACGCTTTGGACTAACCTGAAAGAAGGCGATGAGAAATCATTTTCATTACTATTCGAAAGGTATTACAGAGATTTGGTTAATTACGGTAATTCACTTTCGCCCTTTGCCGAGAAAGTTCAGGATTGCATACAAGATGTATTTACTGATGTATGGGTCTACAGGAACAGCTTGCAAAGTTCTGTTGTTGTAAAAGCTTATTTATTATCAAGTGTTCGTAAAAGAATTGCACGTTTACACGAAAGAGACCACATCTTTCGCAAAGCAGCAAGCACTGATTCTGTAGCTTTTTTATTGAAATTTTCGGTAGAGCATGAACTTATCGACGATGATGATGATACTACAAGAGCAAAAGTGACGCATTTGAATGAATTATTAAATAATCTTCCGGTAAGACAAAAAGAAGCCTTGTATCTTAGATACCATCAGGGACTTACAGTTGAACAGATCGCAGAAATGCTGGATGTCAATTATCAGTCCGCAAGTAATCTCTTGTACCGCGGTTTACTTACGCTTCGCAAGGAATGGAAAGGTACTTTTTCTATAATTGCACTACTATCCTCAAGTACTTTTTAATTTTATTTTTAAAAATATAAAAAAAATCACAATTTGGTGAGTATATAATAAGAGTACTGTCCTCTATGTCTTTGTAACCTCAAATACAGATGCAAGAACGTAGTACATATACCGAAATAGAAGATTTTTTATCTGATAAATCATTCCAGTCCTGGATCCTCTCTCAAATTGACGAGGACGGTTGGGAGGAATGGACTTTAGAAAATCAGCAACGTGCGAAATTGGTTGAAGATGCAAGATTGTTTTTGCTTGCAATGAAAGCACCAAATTCAGAATTATCCAATTCCGATATTCACAAAGCGTTGCAGGATACCTGGAGCAAAATTGAAAAAAAAGAGAATCAAATTGATTCCACTCAAAACAATACATTTAGTTTTCTAAAAAAATATTTTTTAGCTGGAGTTGCTGCCGCATTATTTTTTTGCTTAATGTCGGTTTGGTTTTACAAAAGCACTTCAAGCACAAGTCATGAAGTTGTTACCTACAATGAACTAATTGATGACAATAAAGAAGGATTGGTGGAACAAACAAATAATTCCAGCAAACCTCAAATCATTACATTATCAGACGGAAGTTCTGTTTTATTACAACCCAATAGTAAATTAAGTTATCCTAAAATCTTTACCGGAAACGAAAGAAAGGTGTATTTGTCCGGCGAAGGTTTCTTTGAAATTAGTAAAAATCCTAAAAAGCCTTTTTTCGTTTACGCAAACGAAATTGTTACAAAAGTTGTTGGAACCAGCTTTAGGGTTAAAGCTTATTCCGATCAGCCAAATGTAGAAGTTCTCGTTCGCACCGGTAAAGTTAAGGTTAAATCGAATGAATTAGTATCGATGTCGGATAGGGAGGTCGTTTTACTCCCTAATCAGGCATTGCGTTTTCAACGAAGTGATTTAACTTTTAACAAAATCACCAATATTACTCAGGACAAAACATTGGTAAGCAGTGTTGGTAATATCGAACAATTAAGTTTTGAATTTACCGATATACCGGTCGCTCAAATTTTTGAAACAATCGAGCAAGCTTATCTGATTGATATTGATTATCCTAAAGATAAACTAAAGGAGTGTCATCTTACCACTTCGCTTAGCGATCAGCCTCTGACGGAGAAATTAAGAATTGTATGCAAAAGTATCGGTAATAATACCAGCTTTGAAATGAATGGAAACCAGATTATCATACTATCTGAAGGATGTAATTAATCTATTTTTTGTACTAAAGTCTTCATGGCTTTGAGAAATTATTTTTCGCTGAATAATCCCATAGAAAAATAAAAATAGATAAAGGATTTCTTTAAATAGAACAAGTTTAAAAACAACCAAAACCAAAATAAAATAACCAAAAAAAACAAAAGAATGCCTATGTAAATAGTAGAATGCAAAAAAAAAGTGTCGAAATGCTGTAACATTATCGACACTTCATTAAAGTTGAATTGTTCTCTGTAAAGAATAATTCAGTCGTTTCTTAGAATACGCACGAAACAGTATTAATCAAAACAAACCAAAATTATGAAAAAACCAGTTGTTAAACAACGATTACTCCATCGAATCATGAAAATAACACTATTTCAGTTTGTCTTAGCACTTATCTTTTCAAGTGTTGCTATGGCAAACGATATAAATGGACAAAAGAAACTAGACACCAAAGTTACAATTACAGTTGAAAATTTAACTTTGGATAACGCATTGTCTAAACTTGCAAAATCGGCTCAGGTTAAGTTTTCTTATAATTCAAGAATAACACAACTCAACCAAAGAGTCAGTATAGAAGCAAATGATGAGACCTTATCGGCAATTTTGTCGAGAATTCTGGAGCCTTTAAATATTTCATACGCTGAAATTAGCAATCAGATTATATTGCAAAAAAGCAGCAAGAATATTTTTTCAGGTGCAGAAACTCCGGCTTCATTATTTGATGTTCTGGTTCCGGGACCAATCATTAGAGGTAAAGTTACGGACCCAAGTGGGGTTCCGTTACCTGGTGCAACCGTATTGGCTAAGGGATCAAAAGTAGCTGTATTGACGGACTTTGACGGTAATTTCTCTATCGAAATGCCGGCAAATAGTACCGCTTTAGTAATTTCTTATGTTGGTATGGAGACTAAAGAAATTGGAATAACGAATACTACCCCAACTATTGTTTTGAACGAAGCAGGACAGAACTTAAAAGAGGTTGTAGTAACTACCGGTTACGAAAAAACATCAAAAAGAACTTTTACAGGAGCGATCAGTAAAATTTCGGGTACTGAATTAAAAGTAGACGGTGTTGTAGATATCAGTAGAATGATTGAAGGAAAAGCGGCGGGTGTAACGGTTCAAAACGTTACCGGAACATTTGGTACTGCTCCTAAAATTACAGTTCGTGGATCTTCTTCCATTTTTGGTGATACAAAACCATTATGGGTTATCGATGGTGTGGTACAAGAAGATATCATCAACATTTCGTTTGCAGATTTAGCTTCAGGAAACTCTGAAACTTTATTGAGTTCTGCAGTTGCGGGATTAAACTCAAATGACATTCAAAGTATTGAAATTTTGAAAGATGCATCAGCTACTTCAATCTACGGTTCAAGATCATTAAATGGAGTTGTAGTTGTTACAACAAAACAAGGACGTAGAGATTCTCCTTTAAAAGTAAGTTATTCTGTTGAAAATACAGTTAGAACAGTTCCAAGTTACACACAGTACGATATTTTAAATTCTCAGGAGTCTATGAGTATTTTAAAAGAAATGGAACAAAAAGGTTTTCTTGATATGCCATCGACTCTTCAGGGTAGATATGGTGGGGTTTACAATATTCTTTCAAAAGAAATTAACACCTACAACACATCAAATGGACAGTTCGGGGTTAGAAACGAGCAACCTTATATGAATCAGTTTCTAAAAAAATACGAATTAGGAAACACAGATTGGTTCAAAGTTTTATTCAGACCTTCAATTACACAAAATCACTCTTTAAGCTTTTCAGGTGGTGGAAAAAACAATACTTTTTATGCATCATTGGGTTATTACACAGATCCGGGATGGACAATTGCTGACAGTGTAAAACAATTATCATCGAATATTAAAGGAACTTTTTATGTAAACGACAGATTAAACATCACGTTGTCTACCTTAGCTTCTGTTCGTGATCAAACCGCTCCCGGAAGTTACGAAAGCCAACAAGATGTTGTATTCGGTAACGTAACCAGAGATTTTGATATCAACCCGTTCAATTATGTTTTAAGTACAAGCAGAACGCTTCGTCCTTATAATGATGCAGGTGGATTAGAGTACTACAGAAATAACTGGGCTCCAATGAATATTATTAACGAATTGCAAAACAATGTTTTAGAAATTAAAGTAAAAGACATCCGTTTTCAATTGGATTTAGATTATAAAATCAACAAACATTTAAGTTATAATCTTACAGGTTCTGCGCGTTATGCCAATACTTCAAGAGAGCACAAAATTTACGAAAATTCAAATGTAGTAGGAGCTTACAAAGCGGGTACAGAATATGGTGCAGATGGCGCAAACACAATCGTTAGAGATGCTAACATCTTTTTATATAAAGATCCGAACGATTTAACAGCACAACCAATTTCTGTATTACCTAATGGTGGATTCTTAAGAAAATTCACTAACGACCTGACTTCTTACAATATCAGAAACAGTGTAACGTACAGAAATACTTTGAACGAAAAGCATGAATTAGAAGGCTTTTTCGGTACAGAGCTAAGATCCTTGGACAGAAACAGTGATAATTTTACTGCTGCAGGACTTCAATACGACAGAGGATTAACCGCTTTTACTGATCCAAAACTTATTGAAAAAATTATTAATGAAGGAAACTCTTACTATGGATTAAGTGCTGAAAGAGAAAGAACAGTTGGTTTCTTTGGTAAAGTAGGATATACTTATGATCGTCGTTATACAGGATCGATTACAGGTCGTTATGACGGATCAAACAGACAAGGGAATAGTGGTTCTTCCAGATGGCTTCCAACTTATACTTTTAGTGGAAAATGGAATGTTGCTGAAGAAAAATTCATGAAAAATGTAGAATCTATCAATAATTTAGCTTTAAGAGCATCTTATGGACTTACTGCAACAGCCGGTCCGGCGACCAACTCATTAGCGATCTACAAAAGTTTTATTACAGACCGTCTAGGCATACCAGACAGAGAAACAGGAATTGATATTGAGCAGTTACAAAACTCTGATTTAACTTGGGAAAAACAGTACGAAACTAACATCGGTGTTGATTTAGGAATGTTTAATAACAGAGTTCAGTTTACAACAGACGTTTATAGCCGTAAAGCATTTGATTTAGTTGATTTTGTTGTTACTTCAGGAATTGGAGGACAAAAAATCAAGCAAGGAAATAATGCTAATATGGAAACTAAAGGTATTGAGATTGGTTTTACTACTCAAAACATTGTTACAGATAAATTTAAATGGTCAACAACACTTAATTTCTCTGTGTTTAACCAAAAGATTACAAAATTAGAAAATCAACCTACAGCATTTGATTTAGTTGATGGAAATGGAGGAAATGCTCTTGGTCGTCCTAGAAATTCAATCTATTCTTACCAATTTACAGGTTTAAATAATCAAGGATTACCAACTTTTGTAATGCAGGATGGTGAAGATGATAAAGTAACTGGAGCTAATTTCCAGGATACTGAAAATGTAACTAAGTACTTGAAATACGAAGGTTCAATCGAGCCAAACAAATCAATTGGTTTAGCTAACACGTTTACATACAAAAGCTGGTCATTATATGTGTTTTTCGTAGGATCAGGTGGAAACAAAGTTCGTTTAAACCCGGCATTCAGCAGTCAATACGATGATTTAGCTGTGTTTACAAAAGATTTCACGAATCGTTGGATCAATCCTGGTGACGAACAACGTACAGACGTTCCGGTTATTGCTGACAAACGTTTGATTACAAATTATGGTGGAGTTAATACGCTTGGACGTGCTTACAATACTTATAATTATTCTGATGTTAGAATTGCAGATGGTGATTTCATAAGACTAAAAAATGTTTCACTTAGCTGGGAATTCCCTAATGATTTCAAGAAAAAATTAGGCGTAAGTACCTTTACATTAAAAGGTTCAGCAGTTAACCCTTGGTTGATCTATTCTGATAAGAGATTAAACGGACAAGATCCTGAATTCCGTAATACAGGAGGTGTAGCTTTCCCAATTACAACACAATACAGTTTTACTTTAAACCTTTCATTTTAATATAGTTGATTATGAAAAACATAAAATATATAAAAATAACCGCTGCCTTATTACTGCTCGTTGGTGTTAGTAGCTGTGATGATTTTTTGTCAGAGGTTCCCGATAACAGAACTCAAATAGATACACCGGAAAAAATATCCGAGTTACTGGTTAATGCATACCCGCTGGCTTCTTATATGGATTTGGGAGAAACAATGTCTGATAACGTTGCCGATGCTGAATTAAATAACGCCAGTGTAAAAAGTACACAAAGTTACTATTGGGAAATGCAAGACGAGACCAATATAGATACTCAGGCTAATTATTGGGACGCTTGTTACAGAGCTATTGCACATGCTAATCAAGCTTTACAGTCCATTAAAGAACTAGGAAATCCGACTAGCTTAAATCCTCAAAAAGGAGAAGCTTTATTAGCAAGAGCGTACTCTCATTTTATGTTGGTTACCTTTTGGTCAAACCGATATAATCCGGCTACTGCTGCAACAGATTTAGGGGTTCCTTATGTTACAGAACCGGAAACAGAATTACTGAAAAGTTATAAAAGAAATACCGTAAAAGAAGTTTTTGATTTCATTCAACAAGATATTGAAGAAGGATTGAGATACGTATCGAATAACTATAAAGAGCCAAAATTCCATTTCAACAAAGAAGCAGCCAAAGCATTTGCCAGCCGTTTCTATTTAATAAAAGGAGATTGGGATAAGGTACTTGAAGTTTCAAGCGGATTAGGATCTAAACCAGTTGGTAAACTAAAAGATTATGTAACTTTGTCAAGTTTAGCTCCGGATATTCAATTTATCGAATACAGTAAATCTTCTCTTACGTCAAATTTATTAATTGGATCACCAAATACATTAGTCGGAAGATCTGCAAATGGTAGTAATTTTTATTTGACAGATGAGAAACAAAGAGAACTTTTTAATGGAACGAATCCATTTGGAAAAGCTTGGCTTTTTGATTTTTACAGCTACAACAGCAGCAGTACTTTATTTACACCAAAATTTGAAGAGTATTTTAAATATACAAATCTAACGGCAAATATTGGAATTGCTTATTGTGGAATCGTACTTTTGTCTAATGATGAGTTTTATCTAAACCGTATTGAGGCACTTGTTATGAAAAACAGAATTGCAGATGCCAACACAGAATTAGAATACTTTTTAGGAACAAGAACAGCCGGATACAATGCCGCAACAGATAAACTTACTGAAGCAGATGTTGTAGCAGGATACCCTGTAATTGCAGATGAGTTAACACCGTTCTATACGATGACAGACGTACAAACTTCTTATGTTAAAGCGCTTACCGAAGCGAGAAGAAGAGATTTTGTTCATGAAGGATTAAGATGGTTTGATGTAAAACGTTTTAATATTGTTGTAAGCCGTGAAGATCAAGGAAAACCTGTAAACACATTGGTTAAAGACGATAAACGAAGAGCATTACAAATACCGCTAAGTGCATCAAACTACGGCGTAGAAAAAAATCCTAGATAAATTTTTATTAAATTTAAGATACTATGAAAATATTTAAAATATATAGAACGATGATACTTGTTGCAGGAGTTTTAACTTTTGCAGCTTGTGCTCATGAAGATCAACCTAAGGAAAGTCAATTGGATTTTTCACCTCTTCCAAAAACGGAGCTAGACAAATGGATCACAACAAATTACCTGGATCCCTATAATATTAACGCACAATACTTATGGAATCAGAATAAAGTCGATAACAACAGATTTCTTTTTCCTCCATTAGTAGATAAAGTTAAACCAGCTTTAAATATCGTTAAACAAATCTGGATCGATAGTTATTCAGAAGTTGGAGGGGCTGATTTTGTAAAAATCATCGCACCAAGAGAAATTGTTTTGGTTGGTGGAGTAAATTCAAATTCAAACGGAACCAGAACACTTGGTATCGCAGATTCAGGTCAGAGAATCACCCTTTTTGAAGTAGATTATCTGAATCAAAAAAACAGAGACAATGTTACTGAATTCATCCATACCATTCAACATGAGTATGTACACATTTTAAATCAAAACAAACCTTTTGACGAGCAAGCTTGGCAAAAAATTACTCCAGGGGATTATACAGGAACCTGGCATTTAGAAAATCTTGCAGTTTCAAGAAATCTAGGTTTTGTTACGAACTATGCAAGAAACAATGTTACTGAAGATTTTGCTGAAACAGCTTCTGTTATATTGATAAGTTCAGTAGCAGAATACGACGCAATTCTTGCCAGTATTACAAGCGCTGACGGAAGGGATAAATTGAAAAGAAAAGAAGCAATCGTAGTACAGTATTATAAAGATGCTTTCGGAATTGACTTTTATGCTTTAAGAGATGCAGCGCAGAGAAATACAACCAACGTCGTAAATAACTAAGTGTCCGTTAATGTATAATTAAAATAGTAATATTATGAAACTAAAAAATATATTTAAGTACTCGATGTTTGCTTTTTTAGCAATGTCTTTGGGTGCTTGTACCAATAATACAGACGCGGAAAAAATCTTTGATAAAACTCCGGTCGAGCGAATAAACGCACAGAAAAGTGAGTTGAGAACAGCCTTACTTTCTTCAGAATTTGGCTGGAAAGCAGTGTATTTTACAGATGACACCCAATTGGGAGGTTTTACCCATTTGTTTAAATTTACTGACGACGGAAAAGTACAAATGGCATCCGATTTTAATGCCGATACAAAAACGTACGAAAGCCAGTTTGATGTGGTATTAGGAAGCACTATGAGCGTGGTATTTACTACCTTTAACAGAATACACCTTTTGTCAGATTCAGGCAATGCTCCAACTGCAGCTTTAAGAGGAAAAGGATACTTAGGAGATTTCCAGTTTTTATACTACGGAAAACAAGCCAATGGTGATATTCTTTTTAAAACCAACAGATTAGTTAGAGATGTTCGTTTTGTAAAAGCAACTGCTCAGGATTGGGCTGATTTACCTAAGAATACAATATCACAACAAAATTTCATTGGAAATAGCAGTAGCCCACTTTTCAGATTGCTGGAAACTAACGACGGAACTACCACTAAAAAGTATAGTTTTTCTGTTTCGCAAGCAAGCAGATATTCCATTTCAACAGCTTTAGACGGATCTGGAGATGTTATCAGAACAGGAGTTGCTTATACGCCAACAGGAATCACTGTTAGTCCTGCTATAGTTGTTGCAGGTCAAAAATTAACCGACTTTACCTATAATGATACTGATAAAAGTTTTACTGCTACGGGAACAGGAGGGGTAACAGCTTCCATTAAATTCTCTAACACACCTTTAGCCTTAACAGACGATTACAAACTATTACTGCCTGGAAGTGGAAATAATGTATACGCTTATATATTTAATACAACAAAAGGTGAAGCAGCAAACTCTCAGTTATTCCTGACTTTATTAAATGATTCAGAGCAAGCAGCCGGATTTATGCTTACAAGAGTACAACTTTGGTTTAATAATGCTGATGGAAGTAATTTTATTGAGTACAGATTCGGAAATGCCAGTGGCGCCACTGTAGCCCGAAGATACCACTACTTTACTTTAACTGCCGATGCCACAAAGAAAACGGTTACATTTACCCCTGGAGTTTGGAAATCAAGTACAGCACCTACAGCACCAGCAATAGCGGCTCCATCTTTCCTGCAAGCGTTAGATAATCAATTCATGAATCCTCAAGGTCTTTATTTTGCCAAGGCGCAGGTTTCAGGTTATAGTGGTTATACTTTTACGAGTACATCAACTCCTTTTAGAATGGTTGCATACTCATTCCAATAATTAGCTTAAAACAGAGAAAGGTCGTCTCAAATTAGAGACGACCTTTTTTTAATTCTAATCTTCAGGATAGTTTTTTATTTCAATTATTAAATCAAACAAGTTCAAAATATTTGCATTAAGATTCCTTGTAAAGGATATGCTGATACTTATTGGACGGCAGATTCTATTGGTAAATACACCAAAACAATAAAGTAATCTTTTAGCATAATGAAAAAGTATCTTACATCAGTAAATACCGTGTTTTTTTTATGGGGTATTATACTTATAGCAATATCAGAACTTTACCCGGGCTTTACCCGATATTATTTGTACTTGTCCATAATAGTGATCATTCCTGTAATGATTGTTAATCTCATAAAACAGAGAAAAGACGACAAAATTAATAACACTACACTGTTTCAGTCCTCTATTTACAGGATGCTAATTTTAGCGGTGGCAGTGACAATTTTGTTTTTTGCAACAAAGCAAAATCATATATTTTAGTTTTTTTTTATTTTATTTTGAATTAAGGCAGCTCGCTTTTGAGCTGCTTTTTTTAAGGAAAAAATTAAAATATATGACTTTGTTCTTTATTTAAAAACAGCAGAAAAGACAATTAGAATACGTTTTATGTCTGAAACTCAACGGACACAAAATGATTGAGAAAACCAACTATTAACAACCAATTTTATTATGTTAAAAACTTTTTTAAATTTTTCAGGAATCGAAGTATTAAGCAGCGAAGAGCTGAAAAGCCTAAACGGAAACGGTAGCGGAGGAATAAGATGCACTGTGCCTTGGTCGCCCTTTACTTACAACGGACCTTGTATCATGCTCCCACGTGAGGAAGAAGTAATACCACTATGCACCGTGACAATAGACGGTATAATTTGTTAATACTGTTTTAAAATGAAAAACGCTGACAGAATAATGCAGCGTTCATATTAGATTGATAGCTAAAAAATTAACCAAAAAACCAACTATGTTAAAGACTATCTTAAATTTAGAAGGAGCTAGACTTCTAAATGACGAAGAACAAAAAAATATTACTGGAAAAGGTCCTAATGACCCAAAACCTGTAGAAAAATGTAAAACCTATGCGCCTCCGGGCGCTAATCGTATAGACTATCCGTTCTATCCATGTGCAGACATTATACGCGAGAATCCATTTCCTATAGATGATCCTTGTGTAGGGCTTGGATGCTAATTAGGTTTATTTAAAAAACAAAAATACCGTTTCAAATTTTGGAACGGTATTTTTATTTTCAGCGAACAATTAAGTACTTAAGAAGAGGGAGACCATAAATTATACGATTGTTATTTTTTTAAAAAGGGAATTATCATATATTTGACAAGTCATTTATACGCTGCCAGAAATGAAAATCTTTTTTGTGTTTTTCTTCAAAAACAGAAACAAGAGAATCGTTAACAGGAACAGCTACAAATAAATATTAAATTTAATTTTGAATATGAAATTACTAGAAGGAAAAGTTGCCATCATTACAGGCGCTAGTCGTGGAATTGGAAGAGGAATTGCAGAAGTTTTTGCTAAACATGGCGCAAATGTTGCCTTTACATACAGTTCATCTGTCGCTTCAGCAGAAGCTTTAGAAGCTGAATTGAACAGTTTAGGAGTTAAAGCCAAAGGATACCAATCTAATGCAGCTGATTTTAATGAGGCTCAAACTTTTGTCGAAGCAGTTTTGGCTGATTTCGGAACGGTAGATATTTTAATTAACAACGCCGGAATTACAAAAGACAATTTGTTAATGCGTATGTCTGAAGCTGATTTCGATCAGGTAATTGATGTTAATTTGAAGTCTGTTTTTAATATGACAAAAGCAATTCAAAAAACTTTCCTAAAACAACGCGCAGGTTCAATTATCAATATTAGTTCAGTAGTAGGGGTATCCGGAAATGCGGGACAAACCAACTATGCAGCTTCAAAAGCTGGTGCAATTGGATTTACAAAATCGGTAGCACTTGAATTAGGTTCACGTAATATTCGTTGCAACGCAATTGCTCCAGGATTTATTGAAACAGAGATGACAGCAAAATTGAACGAAGATGTAGTAAAAGGATGGAGAGAAGGAATTCCTTTGAAACGTGGCGGAACTACTGAAGATGTTGCCAATGCTTGTTTATTCCTGGCTTCAGATATGAGCGCTTACATCACAGGACAAGTTTTAAATGTTTGTGGAGGAATGTTAACTTAAAAAAGTTCCGGTCCAGATTTCAGTTTTTACTGAAGACTGAAAACCGTCACCGAATACTATAAATATGACTACAAACACGATTCTATTATTGTTGCTTTCTTTAGTAATAGCTGGTGCTTTGTCGTATTTTCAATATTTTTATAAAGCCAAAAGCAATTCAAAAGTGAATTTGTTTTTGGCTTTTTTGCGCTTTTTGACCATTTTTGCGATACTCCTTTTATTGATTAATCCGATTGTAACCAAAAATACTCTTGAAGTAACCAAAACACCTCTGGCAATCGCAGTAGACAATTCCAGTTCGATTCTGGTTTTAAAATCAGACAAAAAAGCAATCGAATTGTACCAGGATTTAGTTTCAAACCCTGCACTTCAGGAAAAATTTGAAATTCAGTCTTATCAATTTGATGCAGATTTAAAACCTTCCAAACAATTTGATTTTAAAGGAAAACAAACGAATTTAGATGCCATTGCCAAAAACTTAAAAAGCATCAACAGGAATACTATTTTTCCAACGGTTATTATTACAGATGGAAATCAAACCACCGGAAATGATTATGTGTATCGTTTTGATCCAATAAACAAGGTTTATCCGGTAATTGTAGGTGATACGACCACTTTTTTTGATTTAAAAATCAATCAATTAAATGTAAACAAATACGCTTTTCATAAAAACAAATTCCCTGTAGAAGTTTTTCTTCAGTATTCCGGAACTAAAAATACGACAGCCGATTTTTCTATTGTTCAGGGAAGCAGTGTTATTGCGAAAGAAAAAGTTTCTTTTTCACCGTCTAAAAAAACAGCAACAATCAATTTACTTTTACCCGCTGATAAAGTTGGACTGCAAGTTTTTAAAGCGAGTATTTCTTCTAATGTAAAAGAGAAGAACAGCTACAACAACATCAAGAACTTCGCAGTTGAAGTAATGGATCAAAAGTCAACAATAGCAATTGTTTCAGCAATAAACCATCCTGATATTGCTGCTTTGAAACGTTCTATTGAGTCTAATGCGCAACGCAAAGTAATACTGGTAAAACCTAACGAAATCAATTCATTACAAGATGTTTCCGTTTTGGTTTTATACCAACCGACAACCGCTTTTAAAGCCATTTTCGACACTAATAAGTTGGCAGGCATAAATACCTTTATTATTACAGGAACTAACACGGATTTTAATTTCTTAAATCAGCAGCAGTCTAATTTGGTCTTCAAAATGAGCGGCCAGAAAGAAGATTATCTAAATGAGTTCCAATCGCAGTTTAATTTATTTGCTATTGATAATATTGGTTTTGAAAATTTTCCGCCTTTGCAAAATTTATTTGGGACCATAACCACTAATGGAAATGTTTCGGTTTTACTTTCTTCAAAAATCAGAAATGTAAGTACCAATGCACCATTGTTGGCTTTCGCTGAAAATCAAGGCAAACGAACGGCTTATCTTTTAGGAGAAAACAGTTGGAAATGGCGTTTACAAAGTCATGTAGACCATCAGTCTTTTGAAAAATATGATGTTTTTATCGATAAAATAGTTCAGTTTTTAGCTTCATCAACCTCTAGAAAATCATTGGTGGTGACACACGAAAGTTTCTATAATTCTGGCGAAGCAATTGCCATCAATGCGCAATATTTCAATAAAAATTATGAGTTCGATGAAAAAGCAAGACTTACGATCAGCGTAACAAATGCAGCAACGAAACAAACTAAAAACTACGATTTACTAAAAGGAAACAATTCTTTTTCTGTAAATTTGGATGGATTAACGGCAGGTAAGTATAATTTTTCTGTAAAAGAATTAAACACCAATACCAGTTATTCCGGTCATTTTGAAATTTTAGATTTTGATATTGAAAAGCAATTTGTAAATCCTGATGTTTTAAAATTGAAACAATTGGCTCTACAAACCAATGGAAAAGCCTTTTTTGAAGATCAGTCAGCAGAATTGATAAAAACACTTTTAGAAAATAAAGAATACAAATCGATCGAAAAAAATATTGCAACAAAAACACCTCTCATTGATTGGATTTGGTTACTAATTATACTTGTTGCTCTACTGACAACCGAATGGTTTGTTAGAAAGTACAATGGATTATTATAAGGTAAGCTCAGAGTGGCAAAGGTCTTAACAAAGACCAACGTGAAACTTGAAACTTGAAACTTGAAACTTGAAACTTGAAACAAAACTAACCTAACACCCTTCCAGAATGGACTTCAGGCTAAAAGTATTCTACACTGTCGCTTTAAGGCTTAACTTTACAAAAGCCGCAACGGAATTGTATATTACGCAGCCCGCAGTTTCTAAACACATTCAGGAACTCGAAGAAACCTATAAAACAAAACTTTTTGAACGAAACGGGTCTAAAATAGCCCTGACACCGGCTGGCGATATGTTATTGCAGCACACTAAAAGCATCTTTGAAATCTATCGCAAAATTGATTTTGACATGAGTGTTTTTGCCAGTAACCGCCAAGGTTTATTACGTCTAGGGTCGAGTACCACAATTTCACAATATATTATTTCTCCTGTTTTGGCGCAATTTCATCAAAAGCAGCAAGAAATAAAAGTCAATTTACTTAATGGTAACACTGAGCAAATTGAAAATGCCTTAATCAACAAAGAAATTGAAATTGGAATTGTGGAAGGACAGTCAAAAAACCAGTCCATCAAATACATTCCATTTTTAAAAGACGAATTGGTTTTGGTTTGCAACAGTCAAAATCCTATGGCTCAGCAGAATGAAATTTCATTAAATGATCTCAAATCAATGAAATTCATCACGCGAGAACGTGGCTCAGGAACACTTGAAGTTATAGAATATGCTTTAAGACAAGTCAATTTAAAAATAACGGATTTGCAATTCGAAATGCAATTAGGAAGTACCGAAAGTATCAAATCCTATTTATTAAATTCCGATTGTTTTGCCTTTATGTCAATACATGCAGTAGGTAAGGAGTTAAAAAACAACGAGCTAACAGTCTTGGATGTAGAGAATTTAACCATTGAAAGATACTTCTATATCATTACATTAGTCGGAAAATCAGACCCTTTATCAGAGCTATTTATTCAAAGTATGTCAGCTTACTATAACCTGAAGTTATAGTCTATTGTAATTTACGATTGGTGATTTTAATAGAATCGTCAGATCTTTGCTGAGTAATTAATAAGTATATTATTTTGAAAACGCAAGAACATTCAACACCGCAATTATTAGACGTTAGTATTTACTTTCAACAGGCCGTATTTGCCCTGGTTATTATTCTGTGTATATTCTCCATTATTTCTCCACCTGTCGCATTGTTATTGGGCGTTCTTATAGTTAACGTTTTTGGAAACCCTTTTTTAGCTTTCAATCATAAAGCCATTACATTTCTATTGCAATTTTCTGTTGTAGGTCTTGGTTTCGGAATGAATGCAGCCAGTGCCATTTCAGCAGGAAAAGAAGGTTTTCTACTAACCATACTCTCTATTTTCAGCACTTTGATTTTCGGTATTCTCTTAGGAAAGTGGCTTAAAATCGAAAAGAAAACGTCCCATTTAATTTCTTGCGGAACTGCTATTTGTGGTGGTAGCGCCATTGCAGCAGTAGCTCCGGTTATCAAATCAAACGAAAATCAGACTTCAATTGCTTTGGGAGTCATTTTTATACTGAATTCTGTCGCTTTATTTCTTTTCCCATATATTGGTCATCAACTTGATTTATCACAAAAAGAATTTGGTTTATGGTGCGCGATTGCGATTCATGATACGAGCTCTGTAGTTGGAGCAGCGAATAGATACGGGGCTGAAGCCTTGCAAATTGCTACAACAGTAAAATTAGCAAGAGCTTTATGGATCATTCCAATTTCAATTTTCACTGCTATTGCATTTAAAAACAAAAACAGCAAGATCAAAATTCCTTATTTTATCGGACTGTTTATTGTAGCCATGCTTTTAAACACTTATGTTCCTGCAACAGCTATTGTGGCGCCGCATATCGTAAGCATCGCAAAAATTGGTCTAACGATAACTTTGTTCCTTATTGGTGCAACTCTAAATATAAAAACGCTCAAAGCGGTAGGAGTAAGGCCATTGCTGCAAGGTGTTTTCCTTTGGATCTTTATTGCCATTTTAGGATTGACCACCATTGTATACCTGAATTAAGAACCTATTTAACGTTTGAAAATTTTACTACCGGTTTATTAATCATTTTATAAAATTTCCCTTTAAACGAAAACCGTCTTTCCATCTCAAAATTGAAAGACTTTTTCGTTTTGGCCATAACAGCTATTTCTTCGGGTAAAACAACTTCAAACTCATCATTAGCTTGCTCCGCTTTATTAAATGAACCTTTTGTTGTAATTATAATGTCTCTAAAATGTATTTTTTTGTCATCCTTTACAACTTTGTAAGAACTTGACCAGTCCACACTTTGTACATTGGTGAGCTGATAATTATTAACTTCCATTATGGACTGGTATTTACCATCAAAACCGGCAATCAGATAAAGATAACCTTCAAAAGGACCACCGGCACCACCATTGACATGCAACAGGGTAAAAGCATATTGATCTTCTCCAATTTGTAAAAGTTTCGGAGTAGGGCATCGTGCGAAGGCTCCAAAGCCGGCAACAGCGGGCTGAAAAGATCTCATTTCCCAAATAGTATTATTCTTTGCAAATTTAGCAAGGCCCAACAATCCACCGGAAAAACGGCCTGTTTGTAATCCGTCTTCATCATGAAACGAATGATTAAAAGCAAGTATTTTAAACTCATTTCCTTTGGAGTCCGAATAGTCCAGCGTCGTTAACAATCTTGTAGCAACGCCTGCTTCATACGGAAAAAGCTGATCCCCTTCGACCTCATTAACGTCTGTATAAGCAGTAGTCTTGCAATTTTTGCACTTCCAGCTCACAAAAGTATTTTTATCAGCAAAATGGTATAAATTACCCGGAAACAATTTTTGCATTGTTTTCTCACCATTTAAAGGATCCGGAATTTTAAGTGTTCTTTTTGGATTCAGAACAGTATCGCTGACGTTTTTTAGCTGTATTTCAGCCTCTTGAGCCAAACAAAAAGGTGCTAAAAAAAGAAAGAAATTTAAAACAATAAGACGCATAACATTCGATTTAACTAAGACAAACATACAAAGAAAATGACTGATAAGATGGAATTAGCCACTCCGGTATAGTCCAAAAAATAACAAAAAGTTAAATTACTATAATAATTAGTCCCGTTTTCTTTGTAGTGTGCATAAATGGGATAAATTTGCAGTCCAAATAAAAATTTAAAATGAAAAACTTTAGAATGAAACCAAGACTAATTGCCTTTCTAGTAGTAGGAATTGGTTTTTTGACATTATCATGGGGAATTGTAGGTCATGAACGTATCAACAAAGCAGCGGTAATGGCTTTGCCCCGTCCACTTCAGGTGTTTTTTTACAATCATATTGACTTTATTACTCAGGAAGCTTCTGTGCCGGATATCCGTAAATATGCATTGAATTATAAAGATGAAAATCCAAGACATTATTTTGACATGGAAAATTTCGGACCTGTAGAAAGTATACCACAAACTTTTGAAGAAGCAAAAAAGAAATACGATGCCAAATTTTTGAATGACAATGGAATTTTACCATGGTACATTGAAGATATGATGGAAAAATTGACAAAGGCATTCAAAGAAAAAAACAGAGCCGAAATTTTATTCCTTGCAGCAGATTTAGGTCATTATATTGGAGATGCCCACATGCCATTGCACACTTCTGCAAATCATGACGGTCAGTTAACCGATCAGAAAGGAATTCATTCACTTTGGGAAAGCAAATTACCGGAGTTATTCGTCAAAAATTATAAGTTAAATGTTCCGGAAGCGCAATACTACGAAAATGTACATAAAGCAACCTGGGACATGATTAATGACACCCACACTCTTGTTGAACCTTTATTAGCGGTTGATAAAAAACTAAGAACTTCAACTCCTGAAAATAAGATTTATGTTATTGGTGCAGACGGAAAAGTTGTTAAAACTAAATACAATGCAGCTAAATTCTCTGATGACTATGCCGAAAAATTACACAAGGAATTAAACGGAATGGTTGAAAGCCAAATGAGAAAAGCAATCACGGCAACAGCAAGTTTTTGGTACACGGCTTGGGTTAACGCAGGAAAACCGGATTTAAGTGATTTGGACGCATCGACAGTTACACAAAGAAACAACCAAGCTTTAAGAGACGATTTAAAATTGTTTCAAAGCGGATATCTTTTCGGAATGCAAAATCAGAATGACTAATACGGTCTCTTGATTCGAGCATGAGCAAAACAAAAAAGTCTCAAATTCATTTAGAATTTGAGACTTTTTTTTACTTTATAATATGGATTGCATTCCGTTGAAAATTACAATTTCACTTTCTCTTACTTTTGATACTTCTTATGCTTAAGAACATCAGAAGCGGTTTGATAAAAAGATATGGTTTCATTAACCAAATCAGTTCTTTCCTTCTTTAATGGTACCTCATCATAATAAATATAATATTCCGATGAAAGACCTGCTGTTGGTTTTACTTTCAATTCAAATTGTTTGACCTGTTGCTTAGGCGATAAAATAGTCAGAACATTGTCTTTTATTAAACCCAAATCCTGATAAGTCGCAATAAAAGCTCTTGGTTTATAATCTGGTTTGAAAACATCTTGTCCGAAAAACTTACTTTGATAATTAAAGTGAAGCAATCCAAACACTGTCGGCATAAGATCAATCTGTGACATTACCTGATTGTATTTTTCAGGTTTAACTCCGGGTCTGTAAATGAATGCAGGAATCCTGTATTTATCTACCGGGAGCTGTGTTTTACCCGCACTCGAGGCACAATGATCCGCAACAATGACAAAAATAGTGTTGTTAAACCAAGGTTGTTTACTGGCCATTGCAAAGAATCTTTTAAGCGAATAATCGGTATATTTTACACCTCCATCACGTGACTTGATGTCTCCGGGAATATCAATTTTATTATTAGGGTAGGTAAAAGGCCTGTGATTACTGACGGTCATGATGTGATTAAAGAAGGGTCTGTTTTCTTTTGCTTCGGTATTCATAACCTTTATGGCTTTGTTGTACATATCCTCATCGCAAACGCCCCAAACGTTAGAAAAGGTAATTTCTTCGGCTGTAAAATTTGATTTATCTATGATTTCATAGCCATTTCCGGTATAAAAATCCCTCATATTATCAAAGAACGCGTCACCACCGTACATAAATTTCACATTGTATCCTTTTTGCTTGAAAAGAGCTCCGGTCGAAAATTTGTTTTTATTGTCTTCTCTTTTTACAACACTTTCTCCGGCAGTTGGCGGAAGACATAAGGTTACTGCTTCAAGTCCACGTACGGTACGGTTTCCGGCAGCATACAAATTAGTAAACTGAAGACTCTTTTGAGATAAACTATCTAAAAACGGCGTTATCTTCTCTTTGTTTCCATACATTTCCATGAATTCGGCACTGTAACTTTCAATCGTGATAAGCACCACATTTTTTCGATTTTCAGCCGAATCACTTTCTATTTTTCGGATCGTGCTATTCCCCGTAATCGCAGGTAATTGCTGTTTCAAAACTGTAAAAGCTTGCTGGTTCGGAAGTGTTTTATAAAATTTAAAATAATCTAAACTGTTATTATGAAAAGCTAAATAAAACTTATACAAACCATTCGATTGCAATTCATTGACGAATACATTTTTTGAGTTTTCTGTCAACGCCAAAGCCGGAATTAAAATCAAAGAGGCAATCAACAAGTTGATATACAGAGCAGAAATTTTAACTTTCTCTTTAAATGTTGGAATTGCATCAATATAGCTTCTGGATTTTCTCAGAATAAAATAGGTAAAAGCTCCCGTTATCAGAAACAGAATAGAAAATAACGGAATCACAGGATACGATTCCATAATATTACCAATCACCTCATTGGTATAAATCAGATAGTTTACTGCGATAAAATTGTATCTGACTCCAAATTCATTCCAGAAAAAATACTCACTCAATGCATTTTGAAGAATCAGTAAAACATACAAGAAAATTACAAAAGCAAATAACCAGAATCGGATTTTGTCGCGGTGTTTTGGAAGAAAAAGCAAAAGAGCAAAAAGCATTGTTTTAATTCCAACAAAAATTAGGACAATTCCAGGTAACGCACCACCGTATTCATCCAATATACTTCTTCCGGAAGCGATGTAAAGAAACAGCAGCACAAAAACACCCAGAATAATAAACCCCGAGGGCTTGTTGTATTTAGAATTAGAAATAAAAATCAGATAAAGCCAAAGAAAGAAACTGGCCACAACAAATACGAAAAAATCAGAAATAAGACCTAAAACAAAAATTTTAAGACTCTCCACAATACTAAAAGAACTCTGTGTGATAGGATGAAAAAACAAAACAACCCTAACTATAAAACTTACAATAAAGTAGAATAATCCAAGATAGTAGAACGGGGCAAGTTTCTTATAAAATATCATTATTATTTTTTTAAACAAAAGTAATTTTGATTGATTAACGCCAGATTAAGTTCCTCTTTTACCTTCCTTAGTGTTAACTTAATGTTCGCTTAAGATGTTCGTTTCATTAATAGAGAAAGGTTTTAGAGATTTTCTAATTTTTTAAATTTGTATCTTTGAATTGTAAATCAGTAAAAAATGTAGTACATTTCCTAATTAAAATCTTAAAAAATGCATATTTTAATAATTGAAGATGAATTAGGTATAGTTCAGTTTCTGCAACAAGGTTTGCAGGAGGAAGGATATAAAGTAACCACAGCAAATGATGGTGCAAAAGGGTTTGAGCTAACGCAAGAACAGCAATTTGATTTAATCTTACTGGATTGGATGCTACCAAAAATTAATGGTTTAGAACTCTGTAAAGCTATTAGAATTAAAGACCAGACCACACCAATTATATTTCTAACAGCCAAAGACACGGTACAGGAGACCATTGAAGGCCTCAAAGCGGGGGCAAACGATTACATCAAGAAACCCTTTAGTTTTGAAGAATTGGTCGAGCGTATTAAAATTCATTTTCGAAAACATAAAGGCAAAGAGATTCTTTCACTTGGCACTATCAAAATTGATTTGACAAAATACATTGTACTAAAAAACAATGAAGAAGTTTCCCTAACACAAAGAGAATTTGAGTTATTGGCGTATCTGATTCGCAATAAAGGAAAAGTATGTACCCGAAATCAGATTCTAAAAGATGTCTGGGAAATCAATTTCGAATACGACACAGGTGTTATCGATGTCTTTATGAATGCCATCCGAAAAAAACTCAATCTGAAAATTGAAGAAGATTATATAAAAACAATTCGCGGTGTTGGTTACATTGCTAACGACTAATAAATGGCGCAACTTTCCTTTAAAAACAGAATTGCTTTTAACTACATTATCACAACAGGTTTGCTGATTTTAGTGGTTTTTTTTACTATTTACGCTATTGTTAAACACTCCGTTTACAGTCATATTGATGAAGGTATAAATGTAGAAATACAAAATCACCTCAAAGAAATTAAAGTAACAAATGGCACGGTAATTTTAGTAGACAAGGAAGAGTGGGAAGAACGAGAACATAATACAGTTGATGTAAACCCTGTTTTTGTTCAATTCCTTGATACCAACAAAAGAATAACTGAAAAATCTCCAAATCTCAATACAGCAGTACTCGTTTTTCATGACAGCGTAGAAGATTACGAATTATTCGACACCAAAATTGGCAATAATATTATTCGGCAAGTTCAGGTTCCTCTTATCATCAAATCTAAAAACATTGGCTATCTCATGATCGCTATGTCACTGACTAGTTCTCGAATGGTCCTTAATAATCTATTCGAAATTATGTGCCTGGCATTTCCGGTAATTTTATTGCTGTTGTTTTTTATAGCCCGCTTTTTTGCCGGACGAAGCATCAAACCAATAAACGCCATTACCAATACCTCTAGGAGTATTACCAGAGATAACCTGAAAACAAGAATCCCGTTACCCAAAACGAAAGATGAATTATACACGCTCTCCGAAACAATAAACAGCCTGTTAAACCGAATTGAAGACGCTATCGAACGCGAAAAACAATTCACTTCAGACGCCTCACACGAGCTAAGAACACCTCTAACTGTTATTAAAGGAACGCTTGAGGTACTGATACGCAAACAAAGAGACAGCAAGGAATACGAAGAAAAAGTAAACTTTTGTATTGCAGAAGTTGATCACTTGAACAGGTTGGTAGACCAGCTGCTTTTAATGGCACGTTCTGAGAACAAAAATGACAATATAAAATACGAATCCGTTTATTTGAATGCTTTGATTTTGGATGTACTGACTTTAAATTCAGAAAAAATAAACCATAAAAAAATCAACATGAAATTTGAAGCCGAAGCTGATTATTATATCCATTCGGACAACTATTTGGTATTGACAATTTTGAGAAATATTATTTCAAATGCTATAAAATACACCAGTGAAGCCGGAGAAATCTCAATCTCATTAACCAGACAAGAAGATCAGATCCGCTGCACCGTTACCGATAACGGAATTGGCATTGATCAAGAAGATCTCGAAACGATTTTCAACCCTTTTTATAGATCAAAATCATCTGAGCATCCCGAAATCAAAGGAACCGGCTTAGGACTTTCTATTGTGAAAAGAATCGCAGATTTGTTGTCTATTACATTTAAGGTAAATAGCGATAAAGGAAAGGGAACCACTGTAATTTTAGATTTTAAGCAGCCTATGAAAACGTTATCGTAAATTAAAAGAACGTAGTAAAAACAGCACTTCAGACATTATTTAACAATAAAATATCATTAAGTTAAATTAAAAAATGCTTTTTTATGAAATTAACTAGTATATTTGCAACCGAATCAAAGAATTATAAAACAAATCAAGTCATGATTTCTATTCAATTACATCATCATCATTTTCATTATTGCTCTCAAGCGATGTGTTAATGATATGCGTGTAAATCATCATATTTTAAAACCCGTTTGAGTACATCAAACGGGTTTTTTATTTCCAACTCTTTGTACTCAGACTATTTAATCCAAAAAAACTAAAAAAATGAGTACTTTAAAAATTGCAATTCAAAAATCCGGTCGTTTAAACGAAGACAGCATTCAAATTCTGAAAGATTGTGGCATCTCAATCAATAACGGTATTGATCAACTTAAAGCCGAAGCTTCTAATTTCCCTCTCGAAGTGCTGTATTTGAGAAATTCAGACATTCCGCAATACTTAATCGACGGGGTTGTTGATCTGGCCATAGTCGGAGACAATCTTCTGGTTGAAAAAGGAAAAGGAATAGAAGTGGTTCAAAAATTAGGTTTTTCTAAATGCAAGGTTTCTGTAGCAGTTCCGAAAACCTTCGAATACAACTCCGTTAAAGACCTTGCCGGTTTACGAATTGCTACTTCTTATCCCAACACAGTAAATGAATATTTTAATTCTTTTGGTGTAACGGTCGATATTCACCAAATTTCAGGTTCTGTAGAAATTGCACCTAACATTGGTCTTGCAGATGCAATCGTTGATATTGTCTCCAGCGGAAGTACTTTATTCAAAAACAATCTGAAAGAAGTTGAAGTAATATTAAAAAGCGAAGCCGTTTTGGCCGTTTCTCCAAAAGTTTCTCCCGAAATTCAAAAACACATTGATACGTTGAAATTTAGAATTCAGGCTGTTTTAAGAGCCCGAAATTCAAAATACATCTTAATGAATATTCCCAACAATAAAATTGAAGCCGTTGGAAAAATCCTTCCGGTTTTAAGAAGTTTAACGGTTCTGCCTTTAGCGCAGGAAGGCTGGAGCAGTGTACACTCCGTAATTGATAAAGATACTTTTTGGGACGTAATTGATCAATTAAAAGAAGCAGGAGCAGAGGGAATTCTGGTTTGCCCAATCGAAAAAATGGTACTGTAAATTAAATTCCAACGTTAAAAAAACAAATTCCAATAATGAAATCCCAAATTCTAAATTTAGAACTTGATAATGACTTTGCGAGTCTTTGCAGTTAAAAACCAAGCAAGAATTTGAAATTCAAATAAAAATACAAATGAATAGAATAGATAATCCCAAACCGGAAACCTGGTCAGAACTATTACAAAGACCTACCAAAACGATAGACGATATTGAAGTTACCGTTAAGGAAATCTTCAAAGAAGTACAAAAAAAAGGAGATGAAGCCATCGCAAAATACACTTCTATTTTTGACGGAATCACTTTAGATACTTATGTAGTTACTAACGAAGAAATACAAGAAGCGATCGATCTGGTTTCAAGTGAATTAAAAGAAGCCATTCAACTTGCAAAAGACAATATTTACAAGTTTCACACAGCCCAGAAAACAGACAGAATCTCCATAGAAACAATGGAAGGCGTAAAATGTTGGCAGGAAAAAAGACCTATTCAGAAAATAGGATTGTACATACCTGGCGGAACAGCACCTTTGTTTTCGACTGTTCTGATGTTGGCTGTACCGGCTGAGATTGCTGGCTGCAAAGAAATTGTTTTATGTTCACCTCCGGACAAAACAGGAAAAATTAACCCTGCAATATTGTACGCAGCTACTTTATGCGGTGTAACCAAAATAATAAAAGTAGGCGGTATTCAGGCAATTGCCGGAATGACGTTTGGGACACCATCTATACCAAAAGTATATAAAATTTTTGGCCCCGGAAATCAGTTTGTTACAGTTGCCAAACAACTCGCCACTCAATTTGGTGTTGCGATTGATATGCCTGCGGGACCTTCAGAATTATTAGTTGTGGCCGATAACACATCGGTTCCTGCCTTCGTAGCCTCTGATTTGTTATCACAGGCGGAACATGGAACAGACAGTCAGGTAATTTTGGTTTCGACTTCAAAAAAACTAATTGATGCGGTAGAAAAAGAAATTCAGATTCAGATTGAGGCTCTTCCAAGAAAAGCAATAGCAAAAAAGGCGATCGAAAATTCCAAACTAATCTTAGTCGAAAATGATACAATTGCCTTGGACTTAATTAATGATTACGGCCCGGAACACTTTATTATTTGCTCCGAATATGATGATTTTTATTGCAATGGCGTACTAAACGCAGGCTCTGTTTTTATCGGGAATTACACCCCTGAAAGTGCTGGAGATTACGCATCAGGAACCAATCACACACTACCGACCAACGGATATGCCAAGAATTACAGCGGTGTAAACTTGGACAGTTTCATGAAATCAATGACGTTTCAGAAAATATCAGAAAAAGGAATTCAAAATATCGGAAAAGCAATCGAACTTATGGCGGAAGCAGAAGGTTTGCAAGCCCATAAAAATGCAGTAACACTACGATTGGAAAGTTTAATGGAAAGCGTGAAGTAAGTTGGAAAGAGTAAAGAGAATAGAATAAAGAACATAGAGAGTGAAGATTCTTGAACTCAAAATCATCCATACTAGTTTGTTTTGTCTTCAGCTCACACCTTTAAAAAATGAAAAAATGAAATTCAACCTAAATACAATAACACGTGAAAACGTAAAAACCTTAAAGCCGTATTCGTCTGCACGAGACGAGTTTGAGGATTTTAATACTGCGAACATGATTTTTTTGGATGCGAATGAAAATCCGTTTCAAAATGGTGTAAATCGCTACCCGGATCCACAGCAAAATTCGGTGAAAGCTATTTTAGCAAAAAACAATAAAGTCAACCCAAATCAGATTCTACTGGGAAACGGTAGTGACGAAGTCTTAGATTTGCTTTTCAGAGCTTTCTGTGAACCTAAAAAAGACAATATCATTTCGTTGCCTCCAACCTACGGCATGTATGGCGTTCTAGCCGACATAAACGCAGTAGAAAACAGAGAGGTTTTGCTTTCGACTGATTTTCAACCACAAGTAGAGAAAATTTTAGATGCCGTTGATGACAATACCAAAATCATCTTTTTATGCTCTCCAAATAATCCAACAGGGAATTCTTTTTCGGATGAAAGCGTGGTAAAATTACTTCAGAACTTCAAAGGTTTGGTCGTAATTGATGAAGCCTATATTGATTTTTCAGACAAAGAAAGTTGGCTCACCGAAATGGATGAATATCCAAATTTAGTCATCACACAAACACTTTCTAAAGCCTACGGTTTGGCTGGAATCCGATTGGGAATTTGTTATGCTTCAGCAGCTGTAATTTCGGTTTTGAATAAAATAAAGCCGCCTTATAATGTAAATGAATTGACACAACAAAGAGCGATAGTTCGTTTGAATGATTCCGAAAAAATAAAATCAGAAATTAGTTCTATTATTGAACAAAGAGAGGAGTTACTTAAAGTTTTACTCGAAGTTTCTTTTGTAGAGAAAATATATCCCACAGAGGCCAATTTCATTCTTGTAAAAGTAGACAATGCCAACAAAAGATATGATGAATTAATTGCAAAAGGAATCGTAATCAGAAACCGTACAACACAAGCTTTATGCGAAAACTGTCTTCGATTCACAATCGGAATCCCAGAAGAAAATGCAGTTTTAATTAAGGAATTGAAGTTGTTGAAGTAAAAAATTAACCGCAAAGTTCGCAAAGAATTACGCAAAGAACGCAAAGTAGCGGCAAAGAAAAAAAATCAGTTTAATCTGTGTTAATCTGTGGCCAATTAAAAATTCACCTTCTGCAATCAAATTAGTGCAATTCGCGAAATTAGTGGCAAAAAAAAGAATCAAACTATGAAAAAAGTACTTTTTATCGATCGTGACGGAACGATTGTTTTAGAACCCGAAAATTATCAATTAGACAGCCTGGATAAAGTAGAATTTTATCCAAAAGCATTTCAATATTTAGCCAAAATCGCCAGCGAACTCGACTATGAATTGGCTATGGTAACCAATCAAGACGGATTAGGAACAGACAGTTTCCCCGAAGATACCTTTTGGCCAACACAAAATTTTATTCTGAAAGCCTTTGAAAATGAAGGCGTATTGTTTGATGATATCTTCATTGATAAGTCTTTCCCTGAAGAAAATGCACCAACACGCAAGCCCAGAACCGGAATGTTAACTAAATATCTGAATAATCCCCAATATGATTTAGAGAATTCATTTGTTTTAGGAGATCGTTTAACCGATGTTGAACTGGCTAAAAATTTAGGAGCAAAAGCCATCTTCATAAACGATGCTGATGGAATCGGCACCAATGAAATAAGCATAAAACGAGAAGAATTAAACGATACCATCATTCTTCAAACAACAAGCTGGAAAACAATTTATGAATTTCTGAAATTAGAAGAACGTTCAGCCTCAATTACCAGAAAAACAAACGAAACCGATATTTTTATTGGTTTAAACTTAGACGGAACCGGTAAAAGCAAGATCGAAACCGGAATTGCCTTTTTTGATCATATGTTAGATCAGATTGCACGTCACGGTCAAATGGACTTAGAAATTACTGTAAAAGGGGATTTAGAAGTCGATGAACACCACACCATTGAAGATACTGCAATTGCTTTGGGCGAAGTATACGCAAAAGCATTAGGCAATAAGTTAGGAATAGAGCGATATGGTTTCTGTCTTCCAATGGACGATTGCCTCGCGCAGGTTGCCATTGACTTCGGCGGAAGAAATTGGTTGGTTTGGGAAGCCGAATTCAAACGTGAAATGGTTGGAAAAATGCCAACAGAAATGTTTTATCACTTCTTCAAATCATTCTCTGATGGAGCCAAAGCCAACATCAACATAAAAGCCGAAGGAACAAACGAACACCACAAAATCGAAGCGATCTTTAAAGCCTTCGCCAAAGCCATAAAAGTAGCAGTAAAACGAGATACAGAGAAAATGATTCTACCATCAACGAAAGGGATGCTTTAACAAGTTTAAAATTGTTCAAAGTTTCAGGTTTCAAGTTTCAGGTTTCAGGTTTCAGGTTACGCACAGAACGTGAAACTTGAAACCTGAAACAAAAACAAAACATACCAAAGAATAAAAATGAAAATAGTTATCATAAATTACGGGGCAGGAAATATTCAAAGCATCATGTTTGCTATTGAAAGACTGGGTTACAAGGCCGTCCTGAGCAATAATCCGGAAGAAATTCTGGCTGCCGACAAAGTGATTTTTCCCGGAGTTGGCGAAGCAAGTTCAGCAATGGAAAAACTGATTGAGAGTGGTTTGGACAGTTTGATTCCAAATCTAAAACAACCTGTATTAGGAATTTGTCTGGGAATGCAGCTGATGTGCCAATCGTCTGAAGAAGGAAACACCAAAGGATTAGGTATTTTTGATGTTGATGTCGTAAAATTCACATCTAACGTAAAAGTGCCTCAAATGGGTTGGAATCAGATCTATAATTTGAAATCAGATTTGTTTAGAGAAATTCCAGAGAACGAATTCATGTATTTGGTACACAGTTTTTATGCTCCAAATTGCCCTGAAGCCATAGCAACAAGCCATTACGATGTTGAATACGCCTCAGCCTTACATAAAAATAATTTTTACGGAACCCAATTTCACCCCGAAAAAAGCGGAGACATTGGAGAGAAAATACTGGGGAATTTTTTAAATATTTAAATATTTTAAATTCCAATTTAACCAAAACATCCATTTCAATTCCAATTTTAGAATCTAAAATCTAAAATCAGAAAACTAAAATAATAAACATGAGAATAATACCAGCCATAGATATCATTGACGGAAAATGTGTTCGTTTGTCAAAAGGAGATTATGACACTAAAATAATTTACAATGAAAACCCGCTTGAAGTCGCAAAATCATTTGAAGCACACGGAATTGAGTATCTGCATTTAGTAGATCTGGATGGCGCCAAGTCAAGCAAGATTGTCAATTATAAAATCTTAGAACAAATAGCAACAAAGACCAAACTGAAGATTGATTTCGGAGGCGGACTAAAAGCAGATTCCGATCTGAAAATTGCTTTTGAAAGTGGTGCAAATCAAATCACAGGTGGCAGTATCGCAGTAAAAAACAAAGAATTATTCCAAAAATGGATTGCAGAATACGGTTCTGATAAAATCATTCTGGGAGCAGATGCTAAAGACGAAAAAGTGGCAGTTTCAGGCTGGTTAGAAGACTCAAATGAAGATTTGGTTCCGTTTATTCAGGACTATCAAAACAAAGGAATTCAATACGTTATTTGCACGGACATTGCCAAAGACGGAATGCTAGAAGGCCCAAGTTTTGATTTATATAAAAAAATAATAGAGAATTGTACCGTCAAATCGAACGCAGTAGAGATTAAATTAATCGCATCAGGAGGAATCTCAACCTTTGATGAATTACCAAAATTAGCCGAATTGGGCTGTGAAGGAACCATCATAGGAAAAGCGATTTACGAAGGACGAATTTCGTTGAAACAATTGGAAAATTACATATTATCAATGTAGAGACGCACAGCAGTGCGTCTCCACGGTGCGTCTATGCGGTGCACCTCTACGGTACATCCAATGGCACGTATCCACGATGCGTCATGACATGCAAATCATAACAACAAAAAAAATGTTATTTTCAAGAAAACCATATGTATCAAGTAATTATATAATTTTAAAATTATCCAATTGACACATTATCTAATTAACACACTAAAAAAATGTTAGCAAAAAGAATCATACCTTGTTTAGATATAAAAAACGGTCGAACCGTAAAAGGCGTCAATTTTGTTGATTTGCGCGATGCGGGAGATCCTGTAGAACTTGCTGCGTTATATTCAGCTGAAGGGGCAGATGAGTTGGTTTTCCTGGATATTTCCGCTACGGAAGAACGCAGAAAGACTTTAGTAAATATGGTGCGCCATGTTGCGGAAAAAATCAATATTCCGTTTACGGTCGGAGGAGGGATTTCTTCGGTCGAGGATGTTGAAATCCTTTTGAACAATGGAGCTGACAAAGTATCAATCAATTCATCGGCTGTAAAAAACCCGCAATTAATCAATGATTTGGCACAAAAATTCGGAAGTCAATGTGTTGTGGTAGCAATCGATGCCAAACAAATTAACGGACAATGGATTGTACACTTAGTAGGTGGAAAAGTACCAACAGAGTTAAATTTATTCGATTGGGTCGTAGAAGTTGCAACACGTGGTGCAGGCGAAATTTTATTCACATCAATGGACAATGACGGAACCAAAAACGGATTTGCAAACGAGGCTTTGGCAAAACTCTCGGAACTGGTAAATATTCCGATTATTGCATCAGGAGGAGCCGGGAATATTCAGCATTTTGTCGATTCATTTAAAATTGGAAAAGCAGATGCTGCTTTGGCTGCGAGTGTTTTTCACTTTAAAGAAATCGAAATTAAAGCTTTAAAAAGAGAACTTAAAAACAATAGTATTGAAGTTAGAATTTAAATCCCAAATTTCTTAAATTCCAAATTCCAATACTTATTAATTAAATTATAACAGGATTCAGCAATCTAAGATCTGAATTCAAAAATATAAAATCATAATGAACATAGATTTCTCAAAAAACACAGACGGTTTAATTCCGGCAATAGTTCAGGATTCAGAGACTAAAACAGTTTTAATGCTGGGTTATATGAATGCAGAATCATTTCAAAAAACGATTGAGACTCAAAAAGTTACTTTTTTTAGCCGTTCCAAACAAAGACTTTGGACAAAAGGCGAGGAGAGTGGTAACTTTTTAAACTTGGTAGACATTAAAAATGACTGTGATGGCGATACCTTATTAATTCAGGCAAAACCCGTTGGACCAACGTGTCACACAGGGGCAGATACCTGCTGGCAGGAAGAAAACAAAGAGTCTTATGGTTTTATTTCCAATTTGGAGGAAACAATCAAAGTCCGCAGAGAAAATGCTGATTCCGAGAAAAGTTATGTGGCTTCACTATTTGAAAAAGGCATCAATAAAATTGCCCAGAAAGTAGGGGAAGAGGCCGTAGAAGTGGTAATCGAAGCCAAAGACGATAATGATGATTTGTTCTTAAGTGAAAGTGCTGATCTACTTTTTCATTATTTAATTTTGTTACAAGCCAAAGGTTTTCAGCTGGAAGACGTTGTAAATGTTTTGAAGAAGCGTCAGAAATAGTAATTTAAGAATGCATTTTTTTGTCATTTCGAGCGAAGGCGAGAAATCACACCAGAAACTCCTTACAGTTTGTCATCCTGAAGAACGAAGGATCTACGCTTGCTGAATCGATACCGCTGAACTTCACTTTACGGAATTACTTGTGAAGATACTTCGTTCCTCAGTATGACAAAATTGAGGAAAATAGAAACGGAGCAGCTTGTGTGATTTCTCACTTCGCTCGAAATGACAGAATTGCAACAACCCTAAAACTAGTATGCAGTAACTTGAAACTTGAAACCTGAAACCTGAACCCTTGCAAAATAAACTGTATGAATTGTCATTTCTGCAAACGCACAAGAAATCACACCAGAAGCTCCGTGCAGTTTGTCATCCTGAGGAACGAAGGATCTACGCTTGCTGAATCGATACCGCTGAACTTCACTTTACGGATTATCTCATGAAGACACTTCGTTCCTCAGTAGGACAAAATTGAGGAAAATAGAAATGGAGCAGCTTGTATGATTTCTCGACTTCGCTCGAAATGACAGAATTGCAACAACCCTAAAACTAGTAAACAGTAACCTGAAACCTGAAACTTCAAACCTGAAACTTCAAACCTGAAACCTGAAACAAACCATTAATAACGTTTTTCACTCCACAAACTCCAAAACTGCAAACTCCTCCGGTTTATGGAAACCAAATACAGAATTCTTATAAGACTGTACTGCAAGATATTCAGTCGTATTACCGTAATCGATTCTAAAAGCATTTCCTTTCCATTTGGTGCCGATTTTCGGTTTGTTAAAATTCCCATTCGGAATGTTTTTCAACCCCGAAAAAGGAATTTTTATTTCGGTAGAAAAGCCTTTTGAATTCATTTTACTAACTGCTTGCAAGCCGGAAAGGTTAAACGATATAGAAGTATTCCAGCCTCCACAACCAGACGAAATACATTTAATGAGCATATCGTAATGTGTTGAGAAAGCATTAACTCCGATTTCCAGATAATTTTGCCTATCTCCATCAGGATCTATAAAAATTTCAACTAAATCATCACTATTAAATATTTGCGAGTCGTTTTGCTTCTTTGATCCGACAATTCTAGCATCTTGAGAACGATACGCCACATAAAGATTTTCATCATCCCAAGCAAAAGAAACAGTGGTTTGTTGGGTAGCCTTTCCACCTGAATTATGTATAACAAACGGACCTTTAAATGGTGTCTTCCAATCAGCTAAATCACCATCGATACTTATTTTCCCTCTTGTTTTATGAATTGGAATTGTTTGGGCACCAGCTGTTACAGAAAAAACTAAACATAAAACAAATAGTATTAAATTGGATTTCATAAAGTAAGCGGTGTTTTTTAGAAAAGCTAAAATACTGAAGAATAATGAATTTTAACATTAAATATTTCGAAGAGAAATCATAAAATTTCAGATAACTTAATCTGAATGTTTACATTTGTTACAGATTAAGTTGGCTTAAATACCTTATTTATTACAAATTTCTAAATTTATGAAAAATTACTTTGGAGGCTTTGTTATAGCCTTTCTGGTTAGTTTCGGAACCAATGCTCAAGGACTTCTTAATAAGTCTGAAACTACTTTTACACATCAGGACACCTTACGCGGAAGCATCACAAAAGAAAGAGCCTGGTGGGACTTGAAATATTACCATCTGGATATTAAAGTAAACCCTTCTGAGAAAACGATAACCGGATCTAATACGATTCGATATACGGTTTTGTCAACAGGGACGAAAATGCAAATAGACTTACAGCAGCCCATGCAGATTTATAAAGTCACTCAGGATGGGAAAGAGCTAAAGTTTGTGAGAGATGGCAATGCTTTTTTCATCGAATTAACTGCTGCTCAAAAAGTAGGAGACAAAAAGGAAATTGTTGTTTCATTTGGAGGAAAACCAAAAGAAGCGATAAAACCACCTTGGGACGGAGGAATTACGTGGAAAAAAGACAAAAACGGGAAAGACTTCATTGCTTCCTCTTGTCAGGGTCTGGGCGCCAGTGTTTGGTGGCCTAACAAAGATCATATGTATGACGAAGTGGAGAACATGTTGATTAGCGTAAATGTTCCCGGAGATTTGACCGATGTTTCTAATGGAAGATTACAAAGTGTAAAAAAAGAAAAAGACGGCACGAGAACCTTTAATTGGTACGTGGCCAATCCGATTAATAATTACGGTGTAAACATTAATATTGGAGATTATGCTCATTTTTCGGAGAAGTATAAAGGAGAAAAAGGAGATCTGGACTGCAGTTATTATGTTTTAAAAGACAATTTAGACAAAGCCAAAGAGCACTTTAAAGATGCACCAAGAATGCTAAAAGCATTTGAAAACTGGTTTGGACCTTATCCTTTCTACGAAGACAGCTATAAACTGGTTGAAGCGCCTTATTTAGGTATGGAGCACCAAAGTTCTGTAACCTATGGTAATGAATACAAAAACGGTTATTTAGGTCATGATCTAAGCGGTACCGGATGGGGAATGAAATTTGACTTTATCATCATCCATGAATCTGGTCACGAATGGTTTGCTAATAATATCACCTACAAAGACATTGCAGACATGTGGATTCACGAAAGTTTCACCAATTACTCGGAGAGTCTTTTTGTAGAATATTACTATGGCAAAGAAGCAGGAGCTGAATATGTTATCGGATGCAGAAGAAACATTCAAAACGACAAACCGATTATAGGTAATTATGAAGTAAATAATGAAGGTTCCGGGGATATGTATCCAAAAGGAGCCAATATGCTTCATACGATTCGTCAGATTGTAAATGATGATGCCAAATGGAAATCAATTTTAAGAGGTTTAAACAGTACTTTTTATCATCAAACCGTTACGACTAAACAGATTGAAGATTATATGAGTACACAAACCGGAATTGATTTGAGTAAAATTTTCAATCAGTATTTGAGAAGTACCAAAATTCCGGTTTTTGAATATATGTTTAAAGACGGACAACTAGGATACCACTGGACAAACTGCGTAAATAAGTTTGACATGCCGGTAAAAGTAACGGTAGACGGAAAAGAAATCTGGTTGAAACCAACTCAGGAATGGAAATCAGAAAAAATTGAAGGCAAAGAACCTAAACTGGAAGTAGACAAAAACTTCTATGTTACGACTTCTAATATTATAGAATAACATTGTAGTAAATTCCAATAATTTAAAATCCCAAATTCCAATTGTTGGAGGTTGGGATTTTTTTTATGGTTTTCATTACCTTAAAATAGAATTTCGTTTACAAATTTAAACCCGACAGGTTTTAAAAACCTGTCGGGTTTGTTTTTAATTTTTGGAATTTGGAATTTCAAAATATTGGAATTTTAATTTCACCTGTTAAGTTTCGCCTTTTCCCTCATAATATCGGCAATTTTCCTATTTTCTATTTTGCTCTCCAACCATGAAATAATGTCTAAATACAGAAAAGCTCTTTTTTCATAGGTAATTTTTTCCAGTTCTATAAAACGAGTCCTCATTTTAATAAACTCCTTTTTAATATCGGCAGGATAAAAATTGTTCAGGTTCTTTAAGAATTTGATAATCTCCTTTTGAACCTCGTGCAGGTCGTTCATTTTTAGTAAAAACTTATACGTGTTTTTAAGGTGATTTTCCAAGTAATAATCTTTCCCTAACTCATAATGTACAATCAAAGACAAGATACGCGCAAAGCACATTAAATCCTCGCGCATCGATAAATTTTTGTTGTTGATGATTTTATCCAAATAATGAATAGACTCATTGTACTTCTCATTCCCAAAATAAATACACGCAATTTTATAATAGAACACCATTTCGTGATGTTCATCAAGATGTTCGTTGTGCAGTTTTATTTTCTCCAGAATCTCCGGGATCAGGTATTCGCTTTCGGCAAAAGTACCTTCCAGGATATGCAAATTTAGTTTGTTGTTATAAACGTATAAAAAGGATAACGATGCAATATTATCATTCACAGGGAATTTAGGATCCTGAATGGTTTCTTCCAAAAGTGTCAAATATTTCTTGAAATTCGTTTTATACTTCAACATATAAAGCGATTCCAGAAAATAATGATTCCCTTTTAGGAAAAATACAGGATTCAAATAAATCATATTAGGGTTATCGTAAAACAAGGTCACCCATTTATAAGCATATTTATAACTTGCTACAAAATCCTGAACAAGGAAACTACGCCACAGATTGGCATTATAAAACCAATACTTCTCACGGAAACCAAACTTAGACTCGTCCAGCTTGGCGATGTGTTTATTAAAGTAATCGTCTATATACTTATATTCCTCATCACTTTTTACGTAACCCGTTTTTAACATGATTCCGTACAATTGCAGTGATAAATTCGATAATTTACTTGAAATTGTATTGCGATAGTTCAATTCTTTGGCCTGTACGACTAATTCATCTGCACGACCCTGAATACTTCTGGTTATATACTGTGATTCGATTAGTTTTTCGAATTCGACAATCTCATACGCCATATATTTTTCATCATTCTCCAGCGCCAGAATTTTTGTCTTGTCAAGGATCTTTAAACTCTGTCTATAAAGACCTTTATTATAAAGAATAACAGCAAAATCAATCTGTTCCCGCAACTGATAACGAATGTTCTGACTTGGAATATTCAATCGAATACTGACCAATATCTGCTTGTACAAATATGATTTTAAGTTAGATAGCTGTACTTTTTTTATGATTCCGCTCTTAAGAATGAGTTTTTCATCATAAGTTTCGGACTTATCTAAAATATTAAACAATTCAATAAATTTTGTATTTGAACTCGTTTCCAAACGACTTGCAAAAATTTTAAACTGCCTTTTTTCAGATTTTGAAAGTGATTTTATCAGAACAAATAAGAAATCTTTTTGATGGTTAGCCATTGTAAAATATAATAATGTAACTTATTGATTTTTAGTTATTTAATAGCGTATAAATTGTTTTATAAACAGTATAATCTCATTAAAATGAATTTCATACAGAAGTAGTACAACATATATTTGTTATCAAGATGTGAAATTACATTAAATAAATGAATATGAATAGAGAGAAAGTTCAAATTTTTGACACCACTTTGCGTGATGGTGAACAGGTCCCGGGATGCAAGTTAGATACGAAACAAAAATTAGTTATCGCAGAACGACTTGATAAGATGGGAGTTGACATCATTGAAGCAGGTTTCCCTGTGTCAAGTCCGGGCGATTTTTTATCGGTCTCTGAGATTTGTAAAATTGTAGAAAACGCAACCGTCTGTGGACTAACAAGAGCCGTAAAAAACGACATCGATGTTGCTGCAGCTGCCTTAAAACATGCTAAAAAACCAAGAATCCACACCGGAATCGGAACATCAGAATCTCACATACTCCATAAACTAAATACGACAAAAGAAGATATTATCGCCAGAGCAAAATATGCCGTATCACATGCAAAATCTTATGTTGAAGATGTGGAGTTTTATGCCGAAGATGCCGGTAGAACGGATAACGCTTTCCTTGCAAAAGTTTGCGAAGAAGTAATAAAATCGGGAGCAACAGTATTAAATATCCCCGACACTACAGGCTATTGTTTGCCTGAAGAATACGGTGCAAAAATTAAATATTTAAAAGAAAACGTAAAAGGAATCGAAAACGTAATCCTTTCCTGCCACTGTCATAATGATTTAGGAATGGCGACTGCAAACTCAATTGCAGGTGCTATAAATGGAGCAAGACAAATAGAATGTACTATAAACGGTATTGGCGAAAGAGCCGGTAATACAGCGTTGGAAGAAATTGTAATGATTTTCAAACAACACCCATATCTGAATTTAGATACCAATATCAATACCCGAGAATTAAACGAAATGAGCCGTTTAGTTTCTGAAAGTATGGGAATGATTGTTCAACCCAATAAAGCTATTGTTGGCGCGAATGCTTTTGCTCACAGTTCCGGTATTCACCAGGACGGAGTAATCAAAAACAGAGCAACTTATGAAATCATGGATCCACTTGATGTGGGAGTTAATGAATCATCTATAATATTAACAGCAAGAAGTGGTAGAGCTGCATTGGCTTACCGTGCTAAAAAGGTAGGTTATGAACTTACCAAAACACAATTGGATATTGTATACATCGAGTTTTTAAAATTCGCAGATATCAAAAAAGAAGTATTAGATGTAGATATTCATCAAATCATTGAAGCTTCTAAGATTGAGGGTGATTTGATCAGAAATTAATTAGAGAAAAAAAAGATTTAAATACATAAAGAACGAGACGTTATGAATTTGAAAATAGCAGTTTTACCAGGAGATGGTATTGGACCGGAAGTAATTTTACAAGCCAAAAAAGCTTTACACGCCATAGGCGAGGTGTACAATCATGAATTTGTTTTTGAAGAAGCGCTTATGGGAGCGATCGCTATCGACAAAACAGGAAATCCTTTACCGGAGCAAACACTAAACTTGTGTCTGAATACAGATGCTGTTTTATTTGGCGCGATTGGAGATCCTAAATATGATAACAATCCAAATGCAAAGGTGCGTCCGGAGCAAGGATTATTAAAACTGCGTAAAGAACTGGGTTTGTTTGCCAATATCCGTCCAATTAAACCTTATAAATCATTGATTGATGCTTCTCCATTAAAAAGAGAAATTATTGATGGTGCTGATTTTACTATTTTCAGAGAATTAACAGGCGGAGCTTATTTCGGAGCTAAAACCCTAAACGAAGAAGGAACACATGCTTCTGATCTATGCGAATATTCAGAGGAAGAAATTACCCGAATTGCACATTTAGCGTTTAAAGCGGCACAAAATCGTCGTAAAAAACTAACCATGGTAGACAAAGCCAATGTTTTGGAAACCTCAAGATTGTGGAGAAAAGTAGTTCAGAAAATAGGGGAGAGTTATCCCGATGTTGCTTTAGACTTCTTATTTGTTGATAATGCCGCCATGCAGATCATTTTAAATCCAAAACAATTTGATGTGATTTTGACAGAAAATTTGTTCGGTGATATCTTATCTGATGAAGCCAGTGTTATCACAGGTTCTATCGGTTTATTAGCTTCGGCTTCTTTAGGAGAAAAAAATGCGTTGTTTGAACCCATTCACGGTTCTTATCCACAGGCAAAAGGAAAAAATATCGCAAACCCAATTGCTTCCATCTTATCTGCTGCAATGTTATTAGAACATTTCGGACTGTTTAAAGAAGCAAATGTGGTGTATCAGGCGGTTGAAAAAGCAATTGAATTTAAAGTAGTCACAACAGATTTGAAAGCAGATTCAAAATTTGGCACAAATGAAGTAGGAGAGTTCGTTTCCAATTTCATTTTCAGCAAAGACGACTTACTTTATTTCAATAATGATAATGTTCACATTGGACAATCAACAATTGTTTAGTGTTTTTATTAAAATAATACAAAAAACAACAATAAGTATCATAAATGTTGAGATTTTATTTTTTTAGTCCTTTAAGTTTTTATACTTTTGTGAAACTAAAAAAGAAAAGATGCAAATCTCAATTATTATTATTTCTGTTATTGTTGTCAATGTGATTAACACATCTGCATCAGGAATGGTATAAATATAATTGAAAAAATATATTAGAAACCTTCCAAATATTGGAAGGTTTTTTTTTGGATAAAATTTAAATAAAAAATACATAATGGAATTAAATAAGTACAGCAAAACCATCACTCAAGATCAAACACAACCAGCAGCGCAAGCCATGTTGTACGGTATTGGTTTAACTGAAGAAGATTTAAAAAAAGCACAAGTAGGTATTGTTAGCATGGGTTACGATGGTAATACCTGCAACATGCACCTGAATGATTTAGCAAAAGATGTTAAAAAAGGTGTTTGGGATGCAAATCTGGTCGGACTTATTTTTAATACCATTGGTGTAAGTGACGGAATTTCTAATGGCACAGACGGAATGCGTTTTTCTTTAGTGTCCCGTGATGTAATTGCAGATTCTATCGAAACCGTTATGGGAGCGCAATGGTACGACAGTTTGATTGCGATTCCGGGTTGTGATAAAAATATGCCAGGTGCTTTAATGGCAATGGGTCGAGTAAATCGTCCGGCAATTATGGTCTACGGCGGAACAATTCACTCCGGAAAATGGAAAGGGGAATCTTTGAATATCGTTTCTGCTTTTGAAGCATTAGGAAAAAAATTCAACAACACCATTTCTCCTGAAGATTACAAAGGCGTTATTCAAAATGCATGTCCGGGAGCAGGTGCTTGCGGCGGAATGTATACGGCAAACACCATGTCATCGGCAATTGAAGCTTTAGGAATGAGCTTGCCATACAGTTCGTCAAATCCAGCTTTAAGCGAAGAGAAAAAACAAGAATGTCTTGATGCCGGAAAAGCCATCAGAGTTTTATTAGAAAAAGACATTAAGCCCAAAGACATTATGACCCGCAAGGCTTTCGAAAATGCAATTACGCTGGTAGCTGTTTTAGGAGGTTCTACCAATGCAGTAATGCACTTAATTGCGATGGCTCATGCGGTTGATGTTGAAATTACTTTAACAGATTTCCAAAAAATTAGCGACAAAACACCAGTACTGGCTGATTTAAAGCCAAGTGGAAAATATATGATGGAGGATTTACATGCAGTTGGAGGAGTTCCGGCTGTTTTGAAATACTTACTAAAAGAAGGATTAATTCATGGAGATTGTTTAACCGTAACCGGAAAAACAGTAGCCGAAAATTTAGCCAATATTCCGGACTTACAAGACGGACAAGAGGTTATTCATGAGATTCAAAAAGCACTAAAACCAACCGGAAATATTCAGATTTTGTACGGAAATCTTGCTGCTGAAGGTTGTGTTGCTAAAATAAGCGGAAAAGAAGGAGAATATTTTCAAGGAACAGCAGTTGTTTTTGAAAGCGAATTTGATGTAATTCCGGGTATTCAGGCCGGTAAAGTAAAACCGGGAGATGTAGTCGTCATTAGGTATTGTGGACCAAAAGGTGGTCCGGGAATGCCTGAAATGCTAAAACCTACATCAGCTATTATTGGAGCCGGCTTAGGAAACAGCGTTGCTCTGATTACAGACGGTAGATTTTCTGGAGGTTCACATGGCTTTGTGGTAGGACACATCACACCCGAGGCTTATGATGGTGGTGGTATTGCACTGGTTAATGATGGGGATTTAATTGCCATTGATGCTGTGAAAAACACCATTGATCTTAAAATATCTGATGCTGAATTTGCAGCCAGAAAGGCAAGTTGGATTCAACCGCCTCTAAAAGCTTCAAAAGGAGTATTACTGAAATACGCGAGATCGGTCTCCAGTGCCTCAACAGGTTGCGTTACCGATAAATAATGATTCAATAACAACATCAAAAATCAATTGTATATAAACAACAATAAAAGCAAAAGTAAATTTCAAAGAGAAAACTAGAAATTGATTTTGATTTTAACATTAGACGAGATTTTTGAAAAAAACAGATACAATGAAAATATCAGGGGCAGAAGCCGTTATAAGATGTTTATTAGAAGAAGGAGTAGACTTAATATATGGATATCCGGGAGGAGCCATAATGCCGGTTTACGACGAATTATATAAATTCCAGGAGCAATTACACCATGTTTTAGTACGTCACGAACAAGGCGCAACACATGCCGCTCAGGGATATGCGAGAGCTACAGGGAAAGTCGGAGTTGCAATTGCTACTTCAGGCCCCGGAGCAACCAACTTAGTTACCGGAATTGCCGATGCTCAGATCGATTCAACACCAATGGTTTGTATCACAGGTCAGGTTGGAAAACATTTACTGGGCTCTGATGCTTTTCAGGAAACAGACATTATCGGAATTTCAACTCCGGTAACCAAATGGAATTATCAGATTACGGAAGCTTCCGAAATTCCTGAGATTATGGCAAAAGCCTTTTTCATAGCACGTTCTGGTCGTCCAGGGCCTGTTTTGATTGACATAACTAAAAATGCGCAGTTTGATGAATTTGAATTTAGTTATGAAAAATGCACCGCCATCAGAAGTTATACTCCGGTTCCAAAATTAAAATTAGATAAAGTTGCCGAAGCTGCGGCTTTAATCAATAGCGCTAAAAAACCTTTTATTGTTTTTGGTCAAGGGATTATTTTAGGTGAAGCCGAAGCACAATTAAAAGCATTCATCGAGAAGTCAGGAATTCCTGCAGGGTGGACGATTCTTGGACTTTCCGCATTACCTACAGCTCATCCTTTGAATGTGGGAATGTTAGGCATGCACGGCAATTATGGCCCTAATTTATTGACTAACCAATGCGATGTTTTAATTGCACTTGGAATGCGTTTTGACGATCGTGTTACCGGAGATTTAAAAACCTATGCCAAACAGGCAAAAGTGATTCATTTTGAAATTGATCCGGCAGAAGTAGATAAAAATGTAAAAACAGAAGTGGCTGTTTTAGGCGATGTAAAAGAAGCACTAAATGCTTTATTGCCTCTAATTGATGACAGAGCACATGATGCTTGGCACAACGAATTCAAAGAAAAATATAAAATCGAATTTGATTCGGTTATCGATGAGGAGTTAAAACCAACAAACAACAAAGGAATCTCGATGGGTGAAACCATCGAAATGATCAACAAACACTCAAAAGGGGATGCGATTATCGTTTCAGATGTTGGTCAACATCAAATGTTTGCCTGTCGTTATGCGAAGTTTAATTCAACCAAGAGTAACATTACTTCGGGAGGTTTAGGAACTATGGGATTTGCTTTACCGGCTGCAATTGGAGCTAAAATGGGAAGACCGGATCGTGAAGTTGTCGCTGTTATTGGTGACGGTGGTTTCCAAATGACGATTCAGGAATTGGGAACCATTTTTCAGACAAAGGTACCTGTAAAAATTGTTGTTTTAAATAACGAATTCCTAGGAATGGTGCGCCAATGGCAGGAATTGTTTTTTGATAACAGATATGCTTCAACAAAAATGATCAACCCCAATTTTGTTGCAATTGCCGAAGGATATCATATTAAATCTAAAAAAGTCACCGAACGTGAAGATTTGGATGCTGCTGTAGCCGAAATGATGGCTTCAAAAGATTCTTATTTTTTAGAAGTTATGGTAGAAAAAGAAAACAACGTATTCCCAATGATTCCAACGGGAGCATGTGTTTCTCAAATTAGATTAAGCTAAAAAAAAGGAAGTTTCAAGTTTTAGGTTTCAAGTTTCGAGTGTAACAACGTGAAACCTGAAACCTGAAACAACAAAAGCTAAAACAACATGGAAGATAAAACATTTACCATATCGGTATACTCGGAAAATAACGTGGGCTTGTTGAATAGAATATCAGGAATATTCTTAAAGCGCCACATTAACATATTAAGCTTAAATGTTTCAGAATCAGAAATTGAGAATGTTTCACGATTCATAATTGTAGTAGACACTACTGAAAAATGGGTTAAGAATATTGTCGGTCAAATCGAAAAACAAATTGAGGTTATTAAAGCATTCTATCACACAGATGAAGAGACTATTTATTTAGAAAATGCTTTGTTCAAAATCGCTTCGAATCTGCTTTTCGATGAAAAACAAATTCAGAATATCATCAAAGAAAGTCAATCTACCATTGTGACCGTATCACGTGACTTTTTTGTGATTTCAAAATCAGGAAGACGTTCTGAAATCGAAGAATTATACACAAAAATTAAGCCTTACGGTATCATGCAGTTTGTACGTTCGGGAAGAATATCCGTTTCTAAAGAGAAAATGGAAATATCAACAATGTTAGAGACACTTAAATAGTATCAATTATTAAATTACACATTCATTAAATAGTATTAAAAAAATGGCAAATTATTTCAACACACTACCACTTAGATTACAACTAGAACAATTAGGCGTTTGCGAATTTATGGAGCAATCAGAATTTGCTGACGGAATTGCAGCATTGGCTGGAAAAAAAGTTGTTATTGTAGGTTGTGGTGCACAAGGTTTAAATCAAGGTTTAAACATGAGAGATTCCGGATTAGACATTTCATACGCGCTACGTGCCGATGCAATCGCTGAGAAAAGAGCTTCTTTTAAAAACGCTACAGAAAATGGTTTTAAAGTGGGAACTTACGAAGAATTAATTCCAACTGCCGATTTAGTTTGTAATCTTACTCCAGACAAACAACACACTGCTGTTGTTACTGCGATTATGCCATTAATGAAAAACGGTTCTACTTTATCGTATTCTCACGGTTTTAATATCGTAGAAGAAGGAATGCAAATCCGTAAAGACATTACCGTAATTATGTGTGCTCCTAAATGCCCTGGATCTGAGGTTCGTGAAGAATACAAGAGAGGTTTTGGTGTACCAACTCTTATTGCGGTTCACCCTGAAAATGACCCAAATGGTACTGGTTTAGATCAGGCAAAAGCATATGCAGTAGGTACAGGTGGTCATAAAGCAGGAGTTTTAAAATCATCTTTCGTTGCAGAAGTAAAATCTGACTTAATGGGAGAACAAACTATTCTTTGTGGTTTGTTGCAGACAGGTTCTATTTTATGTTTTGATAAAATGATTGAAAAAGGAATTGACGCAGCATATGCATCAAAACTGATCCAATACGGATGGGAAACCATCACAGAAGCTTTGAAACACGGAGGAATCACTAATATGATGGACCGTCTTTCTAACCCTGCAAAAATTGAAGCTTATGAACTTGCGGACGAATTAAAAGACATTATGCGCCCATTATTCCAAAAGCATCAGGATGATATTATTTCAGGAGAATTCTCAAGAACAATGATGACTGACTGGGCTAATGACGATGTTAACTTATTGAAATGGAGAGCAGCAACCGGAGAAACTAATTTCGAGAAAACAGCTCCACAAGAAGCTCCAATAGCAGAACAAGAATATTTTGACAATGGCGTATTAATGATTGCCATGGTAAAAGCGGGAGTTGAATTGGCTTTTGAAACCATGACCGAAGCAGGTATCATCGAAGAATCAGCTTACTACGAATCCTTACACGAATTGCCTTTGATTGCGAATACGATTGCAAGAAAAAAATTATTCGAAATGAACCGTGTTATTTCTGACACAGCAGAATACGGTTGTTATTTATTCGACCACGCTTGTAAACCGTTGTTGACTGAATTCATGAAAAAAGTAGAAACAAACATAATTGGAAAACCATTCTCAACTTCAAACGGAGTAGACAATGCGGTTCTAATAGCAGTTAACAAAGAAATTCGTCAACATCCTATCGAAGAAGTAGGAGCATGGTTGAGAGAATCGATGACTGCAATGAAAAAAATTGGATAATAAATTGGGGTTTGCACTGTATCTCTTTTACGTAATATTTTGAATTAGTAAGCATTTATTAAGATAATATAGATATAGATGCATATTGTAATCACTTAACTTTTAAGTTTCTGAGTTAGGTGAAGGTAGTCCCAATTAATGGGGTATGTTTAGCAATAAACATACTTGTATCGATTTCTATATTGATTAATCAAAATGTTGCTATTTTCAAAATAGAAAAGAGCATTGTAATGCAGCATTACAAAAAAAAATTAATTGTTATTGAAATTGTTAAAACGAAAAGGCATGATATTAATTTATTATGCCTTTTTTATGGTGTTGTTTTGCCATAAAACCCTTATTTTTATGAAATACCCATAAAAAAGTAACATTTTTTTTACTATGTGTTTTTTTATGCTAAAATTTATAAATTAAATAATTTTAAGAATACATACAGATTTAATACATTTATAAAAAAAAAAAACCATCCAAAATGAGTTATTATAAAATTGAAAATTTAGAACAATATTTTAAGCATTACAATAAGTCAATAAGAGAACCAAGAAAATTTTGGGGAAAAATAGCTGAAGAAAATTTCACTTGGTACCAACAATGGGAAAAAGTAGTTGATTTTAATATGGGCGATGCTGAAGTAAAATGGTTTACTGAAGCTAAAGTGAATATTACAAAAAACTGTATCGACAGACATTTAAGCAAAAGAGGAGAAAAAACAGCGATTATTTTTGAACCAAACGATCCTTCAGAAAGCGCTTTACATATAACTTATAACGAATTATACGAACGTGTATCTAAAATGACCAACGTGTTGCGTGAGCAAGGCGTTCGTAAAGGAGACCGTGTTTGTATTTATTTACCAATGATCCCGGAATTGGCCGTAGCTGTTTTGGCTTGTGCCAGAATAGGGGCAATACATTCTGTTATTTTTGCGGGATTTTCGGCATCAGCAGTATCGGCAAGAATTAACGATTGTGAATGTAAAATGGTCATCACTTCTGATGGTGGTTATAGAGGAAACAAAACAATTGACCTTAAAGGAATTGTAGATGAAGCATTAGAAACCTGTCCGTCTGTTGAAAAAGTTCTGGTTGCGAAAAGAACACAAACAGCAATTAAAATGAAAGAAGGCCGTGACATTTGGTTGCAACCTTTATTAGATGCTGCTCTGGACAATAGTGTTGCAGAAATCATGGACGCAGAAGATCCTTTGTTTATTCTATACACTTCCGGATCAACCGGAAAACCAAAAGGAATGGTGCATACCACAGCTGGTTACATGGTTTATACCGCCTATACTTTTAAAAATGTTTTCAATCACGAAGAAAATGATATTTTCTGGTGTACCGCAGATATCGGTTGGATTACAGGTCACTCTTATATCTTATACGGACCATTATTAAACGGAGGAACAACCGTAATTTTTGAAGGAGTACCTTCTTATCCTGATTTCAGTCGTTTTTGGGAAATTATCGAAAAACATAAAGTAACTCAGTTTTATACAGCGCCAACAGCGATTCGTTCTCTGGCAAAAGAAAGCTTGGATTACGTTCAAAAATATCCTTTAAAATCACTTAAAGTAATCGGATCAGTAGGGGAGCCTATAAACGAAGAAGCTTGGCACTGGTTTAATGATCACGTTGGAGACAAAAGATGTCCGGTTGTTGATACTTGGTGGCAAACTGAGACTGGTGGAATCATGATTTCGCCAATCGCTTTTGTAACACCTACAAAACCAACTTATGCGACTTTGCCATTACCAGGAATTCAACCTGTTTTAATGGATGAAAAACGCAACGAAATTGAAGGTAATCAAGTAGTGGGTAGTTTGTGTATTAAATTCCCTTGGCCCGGAATCGCCAGAACAATCTGGGGAGATCACCAACGTTACAAAGACACTTATTTTTCTGCTTTCCCTGGTAAATATTTTACAGGAGACGGTGCTTTAAGAGACGAAGTAGGGTATTACAGAATCACCGGTAGAGTAGATGATGTTGTGATTGTTTCGGGTCATAATTTAGGTACAGCTCCAATTGAAGATGCAATCAACGAGCACCCGGCAGTTGCAGAATCTGCTATTGTTGGATTCCCGCATGATATTAAAGGAAATGCTTTGTATGGTTTTGTGATCTTAAAAGAAACAGGCGAATACAGAGACAGAGCCAATTTAAGCAAAGAAATCAATCAGTATATTTCGGACCATATTGGACCAATTGCTAAATTGGATAAAATTCAATTCGTGTCCGGTTTACCGAAAACACGTTCAGGAAAAATTATGCGTAGAATTTTACGTAAAATTGCTGAAGGAGACTTCTCTAGTTTTGGAGATACTTCAACACTATTAAACCCTGAAATTGTAGATGAAATCACCAAAGAGAAAATCTAATATTCTCAAACTAACAGATACAAAAAAGCCTCTTAAATTTTAAGAGGCTTTTTTTATTTTATTCCCAATCGGGATTTTAATTTTAAGAACAATAACGAAATTCTGTACGCGTCTTCGGTAGAGGAATTTCGGTCACTTTTTGGAATTTTATAGATGTCACACAAATCATCTAGTGAAAACTGTTTGTCATTGATATCCATTAACTTTCTGTACATCATGTCGACGTCAAGTGCTTCATTTTTAAGCCTTCCGCAATCCAAACGTTCCAGGGCACTGTTTAGCATTTCGAGATCAAAATTAATGTGATGTCCGACCAAAACAGCATTACCCAAAAAACTAATAAAAGCTTCAATTGCTTCAGGTTCCGGCATTTTTATCATTTTAGTTTCAATGATAAATTCATTAGAAAGCCCATTATCCTGTAAAAACTTATACTGTAATAAAACAGATTCAAAACTATCCTTAATATGGATACTGTCATCAACAACAGAAAATGCTCCCAAAGACAAAATCACATCCTTATTCGGATTCAAGCCAGACGTTTCTGTAGACAAAACGACAAACCGATTGGGTTTTGTTTCGAATTTAGCCAGATAATCTTTCCAGAATTCAGGATGTTCTTTGTTAATATTTTTAAGCCAGTCTAGCATATATTAAGAGAATTGTGTAAGTTGAAATTTACTTTTAATTAATTCTTCCAGATCTTTCATTGGCGACAAAGCATTTTTTAATTTCTCTTTATCGTTTTTAGACATTTCTTTTAAATTGATATATTGTCCCGAATCATCATTTCGCAGTCCTTCAACCGTTCTAAATTTTGATAATGTCAAGAAAGCATCAGCACAACTTAAATAAATCTCCGCATTTTTAGAATCTGTTATCGCTAATTGCTTAAATCTTAAATAAGTGTTTTGTATTCCTTTTATATTTGAATTCAAAATTAACAAACGCGCTCCATCAATCAAAGGCATTAAAGCACGGGTTTTAATATCAAATGCTCCTTTATGCGGACCTTCTTCTTCAATAAGAAACTTTTTGAAAAAACTCAACGGGGAGTTTCTCTTCAAAGCATCATTTCCTAGAAAGTCAAAAAACAAGGTATTGTTGACTGCGTTTTTGAAAATAACATTTTCTATAGCTTCTTCAATTTTTGGTTCCCCAAAAACAATTTCATAATCAAAGAAAATACTACTCAAATCGTTACTGTTTTCACCTGGAGTATTCATCCAACTGTTGTACTGTTTCGTCCAGTCTGTCAGTGACTTACACCACAACATATTACTTCCCATATGCCCATTTGGACAAAGTTCGTAACCTACTTTTTCTAAGATAGCAGTAGTTCTTTTTGCCAATCTTAAAAAGTAATCCTTAACGTCTCTGTATTTATCAGCAGTTACATCTTCAAAGATTAAAATACTATCCTGATCCGTAAGCAACAATTGCTCCTTACGACCCTGACTACCAATACTTAACCATGCAAAACGAGCAGGAGGTGAGCCCAAATCTAAAATTGACAATTCAACAGATCGTTTGATTATAGCTAAATTAATTTCACTGGCAATATTACTAACATGTGAAATTGGAATATTCTTTTGAATCGAATTCTGAATAAGATCAGACAAACGATCACGTATTTGTTTTAAATCTTTCGGAAGTTGTGAACGCTTAATTTCCTTGATTAACACTCCCGGATTACTGGCCTGAGCCACAATCAAATCGTGTTCAGAGATAATTCCTCGCACGGCAGATTTACTTGTACCGTCTTTTGTCACACATAAATGCGTTACATTGTGTTTCAACATCAATAATTGTGCTTCCGCCAAAGAAACATTTTCTAATACCGTAACAACCGGCGACGACATGATCTTGTCAATCGTTTCCGTAATAGGAAAGCGGCCTGTCGCAATTTTAGACGATAAATCGGCGTCGGTAACAATACCAATTGGATGGTTTTTTTCGCAAACGACAATATTATCCACCATTGATTCCGTCATTAAAATCGCCACATCTTTTACAATATGATGCGCTTCTGTTTTTAATGGAGCAACATTATAGGTAAGGGATTGAATATATTGCATTTCTGACTGCTGATCTACATAAAAAGAAGTGTCAGAAATTGCTTTTCCGTTTGAACTTACGTTGTCTTTGGTGTGTCTTGAATTTGTTGCAAAACTTTCCAATAAGAAGTTTAAAACATCCGAATTATTAGCCACAAAAGGCCTGAAAACAGCAATTGGTATCGCATAAACGATACTTTCTTCACGCGCTTTGGCCGACATCATATAGTTATTTTTGGCAAAAAACGGACGTAAGCCAAAAATATCACCTTCATTACATTTGTTTATAATCGTTTCCTCAGCATCGGCAATCGTTGTTAAATTTATAACACCCGAAGCGACTACATAAAAACTATCATGCAGCACATCATTATTTTGAAACAATACTGCGTGTTTTTCTAAATTAATAACACGAATATTGGTTGCAATATCTGATAGTTCTTGAAAAGTCAGATTTTTAAACGGCTGGTATTCTTTTAAAAAATCCGCGATATGCTCAGCAATTGTATTCATAGATTTGATAATTTTTTTTAAAGTATCGAATGTAAAAATAATAAAATAAACTCTTACAATGAAAGCATCTTCATGATTTTAAATAAATCTCAGAATATCTGATTTAATAGTCATTATTTTTGTTATTTATTATTCTAAACCTATGATAGTGAAGTATATGTTAATCAGGATATTCTTGAACGTTATATTGTTTCTATTACAAATCTGTGATAAGTTAGTCCAGTGGGGTTCTGAAAAAGTCTATTTTACATAATATAAATTATGGTTCAAAAGTGTTGCTATCTATTTAGCAGTCAATTTATTAACCTTAATTCTGTTGTTATGTTTAATACTGGATTAATAGATTCGTTAAAGATTCGAGTAAAGCTTGAAAAAGTTAAAATTCTCGATAAACGTCTGATAACTGACTTCATTGCATATTACCCAGATATTGAAACTTTGGATAATGATGGAAATGAAAATCAAAAACTTGGCGATAATTTTCGCAAAGCTGAACCATTCACAAAAATTATTAACGGAATTACTTATAGGTTTTACATCAAAGCCTTTATTGATTCAAAAAAACTCGCTCATGAATATGTTGTATTTCAAATCTCAGCTAAGATGCTTAAAGAACGTTATTTTGAAGGAATTACGTCAGATAATTATGCAAGTATTGTTACTGATATTAATTCTTTCGGTGTCCTGCGTATTTCTAATAAAGACTTTTTGGAAGGTCTTGTTTCTGATATTGACATTTGTATTAATCAGCTAATTGACTTAAAAAGCTTAAAAACTGCATTTAGTTTAATCCTGCAAAATCCAAATTCAGGAAAAAAACCACTGTTACATCATATTTCCCAATCAAACACTTTAAAAAACACAAATAATTTAGGACTAGATTTTAATAAACGTGAAAAAGCAACAAATACAACACCTTACTGTAAAATTTATCATAAAGGCTTTGAACTTTTATCAAAGTCAATCACCTTTTATAAGGCTTTTCTTGAACCTATGAGAACAAGCGTAATTGATAATCTTGTACGCTATGAGTTTACAATTAAAGCACATAAGCATAAAGAATATCTATGTAAACAAGGTTTTAAAGCTGATTTTAAAACACTTTTTGATTTATTAAAGGCAAATCCTAAAGAGTTGCATTTAATCGCTAAAAGCGGCATTAAACACTACATAGAGCCTAAAACCAAATCTAAAGTCGATTCTGAGTTAAATCCAAGTGATGTTATGGTTCAATTTTATATTGAAAATCTCATAAAATTGGGTTTTGATGAAGAAAAACTTTTAGGCTTCACCTACTTAATTAACTGCCCTGTATCAAAATCACGTACAAAATCAAAAGCAAAAAAATTGATTGATGATTTAAAAAACCGTGATAAGAATCTAAATATTAAAATTCAAAGCAACGAACGTAGTAACCAATTTTTACAAAACTTAGGTGTAGACCTTTAAAACAAGACACATGGAGATATTTAATGACTTTTACGAAAAAAGGCTGCAAGCCCTAAATGAGTACTCAGATAACTTGCAAAGAGAATTAGATCGCGGAGAGTATTCTTTCATTTTAAGAAAAGAGTATACAGGCGAATACAAAGCAGTTCAAAAAGAAATTGCGCTTTTAAAATGGATTAAAAGCGAACTTAATATCCACCAAAAACAAATGATATGAATATAGATTTAAGAAACATCTCTTTAGAGTTTGAAACCGAAGTTAACAGGATAAAGAAAGAATTTGACATTAGTACAAATTCTAAAGCGGTTGAACATTCTGTTATAAATTATTTCAAGAAGCTGGAAGAAATTAAAACGCTAAAAGAAGAATTATTTAAAACAAAACAAAGCTTGTCACATTATGAAAGAAGATTAGATAATTTGAAAGATTTATTTGGTTGGATTATGGAAAAATAACGTGAAAGTTGTTTCCGGATCTTTTCTGCAGCTGACTAAAACAACGTTAAAAAGCACCCATTTGTCCAGGAATAATAAGATTAAATAACGTGAAACTATTGACAAGCAAAATAACCGTCCAAATTCTTACAAAAATGAATGACATTTTTATATATATAATTTGCCTTTTAATCGGCTTAATTCTCGGTCTTAAAATTTCCCAAAATCCCGACTAATGATAGTCGGGATTCATTTAACAAATTTGTTAATCTGCTAAAATCTAAAATATGAAAAAAACATGTGAAAATTGTGCCTCATTCGACCGAACCAAATTCCTACATCATCACGCCACTCGAGACGCTGGAATGTGCGGAAAATTCACGGAGGTAACTTTTAAAAGAAATTCCTGTAAATGGTTTCTCGAGAAACAAAATTTGTCTGAAAAGGAAATCTTCGAGCCCCTCGTCGACTTATCAAAATTGCCGCCAGTAAACCAATTAAATTTATTCCCATGATTAAGAAAAAAGTAAAAACTAGAATTAAAATGATTGATATGCAAATACAAAATCATTCTGCGCTAATTATATATAGGCCGTTCTCACTCTTTGGAATGAGTAAAGATTTAGAAATGCTAAAATTTGAAAAAAAAATATTAAAAAATCTATTAAAATAAAAAAGAGAGGGTTGCACCCCTCTCCTATCCAAACCCAAAAAATCTACAACCTATGGAACTATTAAAAGTCATTACTGCTAAAGAATTAGCCAATTCAATGGGTGTTCATGTGAATACCGCAAAAAGTTTTATAAAAGATATAAAACAGGAATACGCTATTACAACCGTTTTATTATGTCATGTTAATTCGTATTTCAAAGTTAATGCCAAATAAGTACAAAAAGACACATTAGCGCACAAATTAGCACAAGCCCCGAATTACGGGGTTTTTTTATGCTCAATTTTGACCCAATCATCAATCAAAAAACATTTATAAAAATGGAATTATTTACTTCACAAGGCAAAAACTTGACTAAATCAGGTGTTTTGCTTTTAACCAAATCAGTTGGTTCTTTAATTGTTTCTATGTCATTGGATTTGGAAGCTTTAACAACGGAGCAAATTAAAATTGAGGTCGAGCGTAAAACGGGTAACTTGGAGATTACCAAAGGATTTATGTCGCTCTTTGATTTTATTGCTTTAACTACTTTCAACGATGACGCTGTAACGGCTGATACAACCTTTAAAACAACCGCAGTATGTGAAATCGCTGAGGATGGTTTTGTCTTCTTGGAAGAAAAAGACGTTATCAAAATCGAATTAACGGGTTTAAAAGCTGCCGAGACCTATGTTTTGAATGGTATCGAAGAGCCTCAAATGTCTGAAAAAGTATTATCCTTTGAAAACAAATCAATGGCATCGGACGATAAAGACAAGAATTTCGAAATTGAACATTGCGATCTCGCTTTAATTGATAACTCTGATACTATCACGGAAATTGCTTATACATTTTTCAATGATGTAGTAGTAAAATACACACTTCATGAGTTAAGATGTCTTAGCCGTCAGGTTGACCCTGTAGCGTATGTTCGTCAAGATGGAACAACAAAGAGTGCTTTTGCTTCAAAATTGCAACTTCCATTATTTGGAGTTAAATCGATTAACGTTAGAAAAGCACAGGGCGCTATTGTTAACCTTTTATGCCGAATTGAATCGTAATGGGTTTGTTTAAAAAAATCGGAAAGGCTGTCAAAAAAGGACTTAAACAAGTCTCTTTAAAAAACGTGGTAAAGATAGGAACTCCACTCTTATCAATGATACCAGTTGTTGGCGGTTTAGCTCAAAACGTTGTGGGAGGTATCTCAGAAGCGCATGAGGCGAGAAAACAAGAAAAAGCAGCAATTGAAGCGGGAAATCAACAGCAAGCAGAATACTGGGCGCAAGTGGCTCAGGAAAAAGCGGCTACCTCAGGTGCTTTAGTAGGACAACAGGCGGGTGGTGTCTTTAAAAATTTTGCAAAAGGGGCAACAAATGAACTCATTGCGCAAACCTCTGCGGGAACAAAAGAAGCTGCGGGTAGTATTGGGGCAGAAATCGCAGACCAATCCATTAAAGCTTGGTTTACCAAACACTTAAATAAATTATTAATCGGTTTAGGTGTCTTAGTCGGTGCAATCTTCTTGTACAAACAGACCTCAAAAAAGACAACGCAAAAAAGGAGGTTTTAATATGACTTTATTAACTGGAACAATGGGTATTGGCGCAATTCAAGGAGTTGAAGCCATGCCCTCTCCCACTCCAACGAGTGAGATTATTAAAATTGCTATTCAATTGATAATCGGAGTAATTACAGCATGGAAAATGCTTAAAAAACCTAAAGAAGTAATCAGTAATCAAAACACAGAAATCTAATGTCACAAACTTTTTATAAAGGCTCAGACGGCAATTTTTATCCCGTAGGCAATCAAAGAAATACAGCAAATAATTTCCAAAGAAATAACTCTTTTGTTGCTGCGCCAAATCAGACTCCACAACAGGGGCAAATATTCAAGCGTAGCGGAGCGGTTTACTCTAAAATCAGAAACGGAAATTTTGAAGGCAATACAATTGTAAACGCTTGGAGAAAGACTAAAATGGGGCTCATGCAAGCAACTGTAACCCCTTATAGCGGTGGAAATGGTAAAGGTTTAGAAATCGTCAATTCTCAGGGAAAATCGGGCAATCAAGACAAAGAATACCAAAAAATGATTTGTACCATTAAAAACACTTCCATAGGTACGAATCAAACCTATCATGTTTTAATGAATGTGAAAACACAGGTCATTGTAATTCAGGATTTAGGTTTGTGCATCACCCCTAACGGTAGCGGTGTAACGAGAAGCGGTAAACGTGTAACGGGCTATTTTGGTAAAAACTTTAAATCGAGATAAATATGAAAAAATTAGGAGGCATTTTAAACGGCTTAAAAACCGTCGCTAAATTCAGCATTTACGCTGTGGCATTCTTGAAAATTATTCAATATGCTATCGATACAATAGAAGATTTACAACCAAAAGAACCACAAAATTTAGAAGCAAATGAGCAAATCGTTCCTGAATAACCACGCTGTAAGAGGCTTAAGAAACAATAACCCGGGCAATCTAGTGAGAACCCCTGATGCGTGGCAGGGAAAAATACCGTTCCCGCAGAGTAAAGACGCTAAATTTGAGCAATTTAATTCTTTAAAATGGGGTCTTAGAGCCATGTTAAAAGACCTAATACACGATATCAATAAAGGCAAGAACACCGTTACTAAATTAATAAACGAATATGCGCCGAAATCAGAAAACAATACTAAAGCTTACATCTTGAGTGTTTGTAAGTCTATAGGTGTCAAGCCTGATGATAAAATAACAGCCATTAATAACGAGTTCTTGACCTTATTGGTTCGTGCAATTTTAAAAGTAGAATTAGGTGGAGCACATACAGAAGTAAAAGATTCTGATATCCAACAAGCTTTAGAATTACTCGGAGACGTTTCCACAAAATCGCTAACTGTGACTATTAAAAAGAATTTCAAACCACTATTACCAGTCTTAACATTCCTAGTGCTTTTTTTTTGATTAATCAGCAACGCAGTAAAAAAACAAATTTAAAAACTTATAAAAATTATTAAAAATGGAAAAATTTAAAACATTCATCATCGCTAATCAAGTCGTAATTATCGCTGGCTTAATCGTTGGTGTAATTGCAGTAGGATACAAAGTTTTTATTCATGATAAAAAATAGTAAAAACAATCAAAATCATGCGTTTAATGATGCTTTTGACTTCATTAAACGCAATTGGTTAATTATAGCGGCTATGCTTTTGGTTATCCCATACCTTAAACGCTATTTAGAAGACCAAGCGACCAAAAACATTATCAATCAAGGTGATAACTATGTAAAAGAAGCTGAGGCCAAAGCTGAAGTTTTAAAAGATATCAAACTTGTTGAAAATGGCAATCCATTATCTCAGAATCAAAAAAGAAAAGCAATAACCTCCAGTAGTGCCCTTTGGGCTGCTAGTACGTCATTAGCCCATGATTTAGGCGTAAAATATAAAGATGCGGGTAATTGGTATGATTTCTTAGACCCTCGAGGTTGGACAGAAAATGACAAATCGGCACGAAAAACCTTAGTATACCAAAGGAATAATTTTGCGATTCTTGAAAAATTATACTACGAAGTAGACACTAACTCAAGAAATCTAAGAAATGACATTTTGAAATACATGGACAAAGACGAATTAACCTATCTCAGACGATATTTAAAAATTTAATCTATGGCTTTACCATCAGCAGACGAAGGATATACCCTGTATTACCTAAACAGGAATTATACCATAAACACTATTAAGTGCGATACATTAGATACATCAATTCTTATTCCAGAAGATTTAATCTTCATAAACATACGACAAGGCGTTTTTTTTAAGAGAGAACCGCACCCATGTATTGATTTAACGGATTTGGAAAGATTGATAATGTCAACCGAATTTTTTGACATGCAAATTATCAAAGATGGTGACTTTAGAAAAGCAAATACTTATTTATCACCACTTTGCAATATTGACTTCATCCCTATGTAAGAATTTTTTTAAATATGCCCTATCGAGTAGGGGAGGTAAAAACTCTTACATTTTAACATTTAAATTGAAAATAGTATGTATATTTGGGGAAACTTCTACGAGATTTAAAATGACTGCGCTAACAGTCTCTCGTTGATAAAATACATATCATGTCTACAAAACTAAAAAACGGCTTATTAAAAGTCACTTTTTCGCATATACTAGCGAATGGAACTAATTCCTGTTGGTTTAAGTTTAAAGAAGCCTCTTTGCAATATCTCAGTTACTACTGGAGAAGCAAAGAGGATTTTCGCTATTTAAAAATATACCAAAAGTTAGAAAATGGCCAATGTGGTCCAAAAATCGGATTTATTACCAGAGATAAAGCAGAGCTAAATTTTTAGGTTATATTATTAATTCGTTAACTGGCGTAGCCCTAAGCGCTACAATATCAAATACTTAAGTTTAACCCAAAAAAAAAGAGCCTCAAACGATGCGCTAACATCTTGGCTCTTATTGATAAAATACAATGACAAAGATACAAATTACTTCCGAAAAAAACAGTTTTCCATACTATAAATTATGGTTCATTTATACTGTAATTAATTAAACAATCACCATATGAACTAAAAACGATTTGTTTTAAGGAATTACACCAAGTGTTATCTATAGAATTAACAAAATACAATCGAAAACTGGTAATTATACTTCTCGACAATACTTCAATGATTAAATAATAGATAAGCTTTTGTATTAATTTACAAAGGCTTATTAATGTTAGTGAGGTTCCTATACTGAAAAGATCATTTTCATAGTATTTTGTTTTATTGTTTAGAATTTGCCTCTTTAATTTTTTCTACAACAGTTATGTAGTCCAGCTTGATATCTTTTTTTTCACCATTGGATAACATTATTTTAGTAGATGATAAATTTTCTTCTACATACATAATATGTTCTATGTTAATCAAATGTTTTTGTGGTTTCCCGTGTGTAATAAGATCAAATTCAATAATTTTCATTAGTTATATTTTTTTTTGTAATTAATATTCTTACTAAAGTAATAATAAATATACTATCGATTCTTTTTCTAAGGTATAATTATTTATTCTTTTATAGCAATTGGTAAAGTGAAATTAAAATTATTGGCATTATATTTGAAAATATTTAACAACCATAAACCCACAAAACAATACCACATGAAAAAAAACACTTTATTAAAAATTTTGATTGGATTAGTAGCTGTTCTTATTATTCTTGTTTCTGCGTCTTTTATAAACTCTCATTCTCCTGCTGGTTTTAAAAATGAAATGGAGCCTCAGAAGTATGTTGACTCTGTTTCTAGTTCTTTAGAAGATCTAACTATTAAAAATAGAGAGATAAGGAATAATTGGAATACTTATTTTAAGGTTAGTAACAATAAATTTAGTTATTATGAAATTGGAGGTATTGAGAATTTACAAATTTCATTTACAAACGATTCTGATTATGTGGTTGATAATGCTTATGTAGATGTTTGTTATGTTATTGACAACGGAAGTTGTTATAAAACAGAGAGTTTACTTTTTAAACACGTAGCGCCTCATTCTATTGTAACTCAAGACGCTCCTAATTCTTCAAGAGGTACAAATATTCGTTTAGAGTTTTCTCAAATATATTCAGACAAACTAAACTTTTTATACGGTCAAAATATTGTTGGTACAAGATCTTCTATTGATCCTTATTTTTCGAAAGATTAATAATTTCTAATTGATTGAAGGGAAATAATATTTTCACGCAGATTTGGCAGATTTAGCAGATTTTTTCAGTGATCTTCCGCTAAAATCCGCTAAATCTGCGTGCGTATTTTTTTTAATCATACAACTTAGTCAAAATCGTTTCTTGCGGAATCAAGTCTGAACCGGCTCTTTTAGTAAACTGAATATTTTTATCACTTACATCAAGAATAATACTTGCACCAATGCCATTTTTACCTTTAAGTTTTACTATAGCTTTTTCGCCAAGAGGATAAACAAATCCGGTGACCTCCATGATACCGGTGTTCTTTTTTTCGTCGTTGTTGATTATTTCAGCTGTCCCAAAAATGTTTGAATTTGATTGGGCCAAGATGAGATTCAAAATGTATTTTTTACTGCAATCTTTGCAATTTTCGTTGCTCCAGGTTCCGGTAAACAAATTGGTTTGGGAATATCCTGCCAAAGAAAAAAATAGAAAAAGTAAGCTGATTTTCTTCATATAAAAAGAGTTTTTTTTGTAAATTACTTTTCAAATATACTGCAAAAAAAACCTCTGTAAACTAATTACAGAGGTTTTTGAAAAGCAATTTCTATTGTTTTATTTTTTAACGTAAACTGATTTTCCGTTTACAAACAATTCAAACTCTTTTTTGTCGTCATAGTAAATTGTTTTATAATAATCTCCGTCAAAAAGAGTTACATCACCATGAGATTTTCCATCGGCTTTTGTGGTGTAATTGAACGTGACTTTTTGATTATAAGGCCCAAGTCCTAAGCTATATGCACTAAATGGTGTGCCTCTCAGGTCAAATTCCTGCTTAGAATCGATAATCTTGCCGTCTGCATAAAAATTGGTGATTTGTTTTGTAAGTGGAATATCCGAATAATATTCACTGACTTTTTTAAGAAATTCATACTGCTCGGGGCTTGTCGTCTCAATTTTTGAGCTAATGGTCTGAGCAAATGAAATTGATGTAAATACAAGCGATAATAATAAAACGTACTTTTTCATAATTTTTAATTTTAGATTAGTAATCACATAGCAACTTAACCAGGTTTAAAAATTCAGTCTTTCCATAAAAAAGACTTTAATCACTTAGAAAGATATGAAATCTTTACCTTTGCAAAAAATTAAAAGCCTTTTTTTAAGATAATGACAACAAAAAAATACATAAAACTGATCCTAATTTTAGGTTCTTTGACAGCTCTTGGTCCATTTTCAATAGACATGTACTTGCCCGGATTCTCAGAAATAGCCAAAGATTTAGATACTTCTGTAGCTCAGGTTGCAATGAGTTTATCCAGTTATTTTGTCGGAATCTCTGCCGGACAATTACTTTATGGACCATTATTAGATCGCTTTGGACGAAAAAAACCACTATTTATTGGTTTAATGGTCTATATCTTAGCTTCTTTAGGTTGTGTTTATGTGACCGATATTGACTCGTTTATCTTTTTGAGATTCATTCAGGCAATCGGAAGCTGTGCGGCGACAGTTGCTTCAGTTGCGATGGTACGAGATTTATTTCCTGTAAAAGACATTCCCAAAGTTTTTTCTATGTTAATGCTTGTTGTCGGGCTTTCGCCAATGTTGGCGCCAACAGTCGGTGGTTACGTTACCGAGGATTATGGTTGGCATATGGTATTTCTTATTTTGATGTTTATGGGAATTCTTATTTTAATCGCTTCCCAAGTTGGTTTACCAAATTCATATAAACCGGATACTTCAATTTCATTAAAGCCAAAACCTATAATCACCAACTTTTTGTCGGTTTTAAAAGAGCCTCAATTTTATACGTATGCATTTACGGGTGCGATCGCATTTTCGGGCTTATTTTCGTACGTAGCGGCCTCCCCTATCGTTTTTATGGACATTTATCATGTTGACCCTAAGACCTATGGATGGATTTTCGCCTTTATGTCGCTTAGTTTTATTGGTTCGAGCCAGTTGAATTCGATTTTACTAAAGAAATTCTCAAGCGAACAAATGATTTTTGGGGCTTTAATTTCACAATCAGTCATAAGCATACTATTCCTAATCTTGTCTTTAAAGAACCTTTTAGGACTGTATGAAACAATCGGAATGCTCTTTATATACCTGGCTTGCCTGGGAATATCAAATCCAAATACTGCAGGACTTACTATGGCTCCGTTTGCAAAGAATGCCGGAAGTGCCTCGGCCTTAATGGGTGCTATTCAACTTGGCTTAGGCGCATTGGCTTCATTTGCAGTGGGAGTTTTTGTGAAAGATTCGATTACCCCAATGGTAGCCATTATGACTACAACAACGATTACGGCTTTTATTGTTTTAAATATCGGAAAACGTTTTATCAAAGAAAAAGTAGCTCTTTCTGATCAAGACGACATTATAATTGGGCACTAGAGGTTTTAAATTCCAATATTTTAAATTCCAAATTCCAACTTTTAAATCAAAAAAGTCGCTGCTTCACATTTATTAGGCAGCGACTTTTTTGATTTCTAATAAAGCTTCTTTTATTTATAGAGATCCTCTTTTTTAAAGTGCAAGATCAAGAGATAATAAACTACAACTCGGTATTTATTCCTATTCGACTTACCGTACTTTTCCAGAACGGCTTGAATACCTTCGTCTAAAGCTGCATTTTCAGACAGTCCTAACTTCTTGATTAAAAAATTATTTCGTACCGTTTCCAGTTCCGATCGCTGTGTTCCGGCAACCGTAGAGGAATCATCATTATAAATCGATGGTCCACAGCCTATTGTTACTTTTGTCAATAGTTCCATTTTTGGAACAATACCACATTTCTCTTTCAGATCTTCTGCATACTTTGCGATTAATTCTTCTCTTGTATTCATAATAAAATTTATAAAGATTTGGTACTATTTAATAACATCAAACTTATAGCTTTATCTCTTATAATCAAAAGAATACGGCAATTTTAACACTTATTTACTTACAAATAAACTAAATTAGTTCTTTAAAAAACTGTTTTAAAATAATATCGTTATCAGAAGTCGGCGTGAAAATTTCCAGCAACACCGGAACATCATTCTCGGCATAAAGCAATTCTATACTTTTTTCCAACGAATTCAAATCCGAAGCGGCATAATAACGCAACTGATACATTTTGGCCAGATGCTCCGCCGTTAAGTGATGTGAAGTTTCGAAATACGTATTAAAAACCGGTTTTTCTTCATGTCCGGGTAAAATTCTGAAGATCCCTCCTCCTCCATTATTAATTAAAATAATCTTGAAGTTTTTAGGGATATAAGCATTCCACAAGGCGTTACTGTCGTATAAAAAGCTAATATCACCCGTTATAAAAACGTTTTGTTTTCCGCTTCCTACTGCAGCACCAATCGCTGTTGAAGTACTACCGTCAATTCCACTTGTGCCTCTATTGCAAAAAACCTCTATCGAAGAGTCAATATCTATCAATTGCGCATAGCGAATGGCAGAACTGTTGCTAATCTGAAGCTGGCTGTTTTTAGGCAAAGATGCTATTACTTTCTCAAAAACTTTAAAATCTGAAAACGGAATCTTATTTAAATATTCCTTTTTCCTTATTTTTCTTAATGCGTAGCTATTGTTTATAGTATCAAAATAATCACTTTCTGTAGTTACTGCTTTTGATAATAGGTCTTTAAAAAAATGATTTGGTTGCATTACAAAATGCTTTGTTAGCGCATTAAAAGTGTCGTAAGCTCGCAAAGTATCAATATGCCAATGGTGTTTTGGTTTGTATTTCCTCAAGAATCCTTTGATTCTTTTTGAAACGATCATTCCTCCAAAAGTTACTAAAAGATCGGGGTGAAAGTCCTTAAATTCAATATCATCAAAGGGTGTAATTAAAGTATCAATGCTGTTAATAAAACTCGGATGATGTAGATTTGAAGTTGTTTCTGTCAGTACCACAACCGAAGGGTCTTTGGCTAAACTTTCAATTACTTCCTCTGCAATCATGTTGACTTCATTTACGCCAACCATAATTAATTTTCGCTTGGCTGAATTCCAAATCGAAACAAATTCTTCTCCGTTTCCTATGTTTTTAGTTTCTGCTAAAGGTTCTGAATTTGTAATTTTTGAGTTTACAGAAAGTGCTTCAACTGTTTCGTATAAAGGTTCTTCGAAAGGCGCATTAATGTGTACCGGACCTTTTTTAGAAATGGCAGTGTCAATTGCGGTATTGATTTTTAAATCGTTTTCAACGGAAGCATCTTCCGTTAAATTGGCATTAAAAACGGAATGATTTTCATATACATTTTGCTGCCTGATGGTTTGTCCGTCTCCGATATCAATTTTACTCTGAGGACGGTCAGCCGAAATTACAATTAAGGGTATCTGACTATAGAAAGCTTCGGCAACAGCCGGATAATAATTTAATAATGCTGATCCTGACGTACAAACAACTGCGGTTGGCTGTTTGGTTTGCTGGGCAATTCCCAATGCAAAAAAAGCAGCACATCGCTCATCTGCAATACTGTAACAGGTAAAATCAGGGTTTTGAGCAAATCCAATTGTTAAAGGAGCATTTCTGGATCCCGGAGAAATTATAATATTGGTGATTCCTTTTTTCAAACAAATCTCAATAATGCTTTGAGCAAGCGGTATTTTGGGGTAAATCATTCGTATAACGTATTATTTTTGAAAGAAAATCATCAATTTTCTATACTACAAAGTTACAAACTTCGACGTTCATTTAACTTATAAATGGCGAGATATTAAGACAATTTCTGGAAAAAGAGAATATATTTGTAAAAGCTAATTTTTCGAATAAAACAGAACTACTTATGCGCTATCTCTATTTGCTTTTACTTTTCGTTACACTACAAACTATAAATTCGCAGAATCAGTTTATTCCCGATGACACCACTTACAAAACGGGCCTCGAGACTGCTAAAAAAGAAAACAAATCTCTTTTTGTAATGCTTTATGCTGATTGGTGTCCGCATTGCAATCTGATGAAAAAAGAGGTCTTTAGTGATCCGACCGTGATGGATTTTTTAAAAAAGAACTATGTGTGCGTTTGGTTGAATATTGAAAAAGAAGAAGGAAAAGCGATCCAGAAAAAGTTCAATACCAAATCGCTGCCTACGTTTTTGTTTTTGGATGCCAATGAAACACTTCTTTACACTTTAAAAGGCGAAATGAAAACAGCAGAATTTATGACGGAGGCGAATAATGCTCTAAATCCAAAGCTGCAATTGCCTTTTTTAGAGAAAGAATTCTTAGCTGACCCAAGCAATTCAACAAAATTTTTTGCTTATTTGAACACTCTAAGAAAAGGCAAAGACAGAACCGATTTATCACCGGCTACTCATACCTATCTTAACACCCAATCGGATGCACAACTGATTAGTGAGACCAACTGGCGTGTGATTGCCAATGGGGTTACCGATATTAACTCGAGAGAATTTCAATATGTTTTAAATCATCAAAAAGAATTTGCTGCTGTGGCTTCGCAAAACCGTGTTGATCGTAAAGTGGTGAGTATCGTTAGTGAATTATTGCGTCCTCTTGTGGATAATTTAGATACGGTAAACTATTACAAACAAAGGGAAATTGCGAAATCTATCCGATTACAGAAAACCGATTCTTTGGTTTTTAAATTTGATCTGACTTTGGCTGAACGCACTGAAAAATGGAAATTCTATAAAAAAGTAACCTTAGAAGATACTCAAAAATTGGTTTGGAATGATGCTTCTTTTCTGAAGGATATCGGACAAACCTATCTCAAACACATCGAGGATATTGATGCGTTGAAAAAATCCATTTTTTGGGTCAATCATTCCTTAGAACTTACTGATTCTTATGATGGAAACTTACTTCTGGCCCGACTTTACAACAAAATAAAAGATAAAAAAACAGCCTTGAAATACGCAAAAAAAGCAAAGGTAATCTGCACTGAAATGACCTGGAGCACCAAAGATGTGGATGCTTTATTGGCTGAATTAGGCACGAAATAGTGCTTCAAAACTTAAAATAAATATGGACATTGTACTTAGACCTGCTACAACAAACGATTTAAAGAAAATTCTTGACATCGTAAATCATTCGATTTTGCATACCACTGCCAATTATAGTTATGACATTCAAACATTGGAGGTACAAACCAAATGGTTTGAGGACAAACAGGCTAAAAATCTACCAATAGTTGTGGCTGATCTTGATGGCGAAGTTGTTGGTTTTGGCAGTTATGGCCCTTTTAGAGAGAAAATTGGATACCAATATACTGTTGAACATTCTGTTTACGTTGTTGACACTGTGATTGGAAAAGGAATAGGTTCTAAATTGTTAACAGCAATCATTCGATTGGCCAAAGAACAAGGCTATCACGTCATGATTGGCGCTATAGACGCTGATAATGCGGGAAGTATTGCTTTTCATGAGCGATTTGGTTTTGTGGCAACAGGAACGATTCGTGAAGTTGGGTATAAATTTGATCATTGGCTTGATCTTGTTTTTATGCAGTTGATTTTGATTTAGTTGCGGACTGCGTTCGGGAATATTTGCTTAACCGCAAAGTGCACAAGGGAATACGCAAGGTTCGCAAAGTTTTGGATTAAGTCCAAAGGTTGTGGAGCTACTTACGAAGATTTACCTAGATAGTTATAGTACCGAAGCGTCAAGGCCTTATTTCATATCGTTCTGTCATTTCGAGGCACGAGAAATCACACTCTAAAACCAACAAAGACTGGTAATTTCTGCGCGGAATTCCTTGTGTGATTTCTCGTGCCTCGAAATGACAAAAAAAGGGGGTGAAATTCCAATACTAAAATTCCAAATTCCAAACTTCCCCTAAATGTCACCCTGAGCGAAGTCGAAGGCTTATCCCCAAAATCGCCTATATTTTAAACATAATGCCTCTAAATTCGAAATGACAAATTGAGTATATGTTTTCTAAACAAGGTGCTTTTTCTTATTCTTTGAGACGGAGAAACTTTAATAATAAAATCCACAAATCTGATTAACAAATTTGTGGATTTTATTTTTTGGATAATTTCAGCTTTTAGCTTTTTATCCAATTGATGATTTCGGGATCTGTAGGTAAAGTTCTTGGTTTGATTACTTTTACCAGTTCTCCTTTTTCATTGATCAGGTATTTTTGAAAATTCCATTCTACTTCTGAATCTTCTACGCCATTTTTTGCTTTTTGCGTTAAGAATTTATAGACCTCACACATATCGTCTCCTTTTACAGAAACTTTGTCCATCATAGGGAAAGTCACTCCGTAGTTTTGCTGACAAAAAGCACCTATTTCTTCGTTTGTTCCAGGCTCTTGTGAAGCAAAATTATTTGCCGGAAAACCTACAATCACGAAGCCTTTATCTTTATACTCTTTGTAAATTGCTTCCAAATCTTTGTACTGAGGCGTTAAACCGCATTTTGAAGCGGTATTTACGATCATTACTTTTTTTCCTTTTAAAGAGGCGAAATCAAAAGGGTTTCCTGATAAATCTTCCACTTTAAATTGGTAAATAGTTTCTTTTGCCATGACGTTATCCGTTTTAGGAGTTTTTGTTTTATTTGTTTGTGCTTGATTTTGGCAACTAAATAGAAATAGTGCGCCATAAACCATAAATAATACTTTTTTCATTGTTCTAATTTTTTATAAAATTAATCAAAAACAGTTTTGTTGGTACTTTTTACTCCCTATATTCTGTATTAAACATAAGTTAAATAAAAAAACGAAGCCTAACGTTAATCAGACGTTAGGCTTCTCCCCATACAAACAAATCAAACCATGAAATTTGAATCTTTTAAGCATCTCTGCTTTAGATTTTCAGGGAGTTCCGGGTGCTTTACTGAATTTCTTCGACACTTCCGAACTCGTTTTATATTATTCGATCTTCTTTCAAATAGCAGCTAAATAAGTCCTCTACTAAAATTCCGATTCTCTTTTTAAATAAAATCAGGCGCCATCGTAGTGTACTTTTCTCCTTCGGAAACATCTTCACTTTTAATGGCTTATAATCGGCGCCTAATTTTTCAGAAGTTAAAAAAATACAACCCTTCATAAATGTTGACCAGTTTAACTTCCGCCCCAAATACTCTTTGTTTACTAATTCAAAGTATTCTCTTTTATTTCTTATCTGCTTTGCTTTTACAAGACAACTGAAAAATTTAAATTCGGTTTATGCCCCTCTACCCTCTCTTGCCTAAAATGACTCTTATTAAAATTGGCAAGTGCTAAAACACTTGTTAATCCTACAATCAATATTATTAGATTTTTCGATTTTTGCATAACTCCGTTTTTAATGAGATTTACTTTACTATTTATTTATTAAAAAATGAAAACTATAATTATCTGTTTAAAACAAAACCACTGTCAGTCCATTCATTTTATAAGAAATCTTGACCAGTTTGCTATATGATATGATCTTTTTCACATGTCATAATAGCATTTACGTAATTGGTTTGCTTTTGGTTTTAAAAAAAGTAAAAAAAAATGATTTTTTTCTCAAACCCCTTATTTTACTAAGGATAAGCCTGTTAAAATAATTACCATTTACAGAAAAAAATAAATTACCTTTATCTCAGGTAATAAAAAAACGTTTTTAAAATTTTGTTTAAGCTTAAAAATCCAACCTATGAGTCAAGAAGAATTATTAGTTTTAATTTACAAGAAAGACGAAAGAGCTTTTACCCATTTGTATGATATGTATTCGAAAAGTTTATTTTCGGTCATAAACGTGCTAATAAAAAATCGTGAAGAAGCTGAAGATGTTTTGCAGGAAGTTTTTGTCAAAATCTGGAAAAACATTGATTCGTATAATGAAAGTAAAGGTCGTTTTTACACGTGGATCCTTAATATTGCTAGGAATACTTCTATCGACAAGCTGCGATCCAAAAATTTTAATAACAGTCAAAAAAACCTTTCCTCCGATAATTTCGTAAATCTGTTAGATGACAGTAATAAGTTAGTCAACAAAATTGATACAATTGGTATTCAGGAATTTGTAAAAAAATTAAAGCCGAAATGTATTGAGATCATCGATTTATTATTTTTCAAAGGATACACCCAACAAGAAGCTTCAGAAGAATTGGCAATGCCATTGGGGACTATCAAAACGAACAACAGAAACTGTATTAACGATTTACGTAATTATTTAAAAATATAATGGAAGCACAAGAGTATATTGAATCAGGAATTCTGGAATTATACGTTTACGGTTTATTAACCGAAAAGGAAAATATGGAAATAGCAGAACTGGCTAAAAATAACCCCGAAGTAGATCAGGAAATCCTATCGATCGAGAAAGCGATTGTTGCTTTGTCATCCAGTTTTTCTCCTTTCCATTCGGTGTCTAATTTTGAGAAAATCAAAGCGCGCCTAGAGCTTAAACATGGCAAAGTAGTCGAGATGAAACCGACTTCAAACTGGTCTCAATATGTGGGCTGGGCTGCAGCGGTCTTACTTCTTTTAGGTCTTGGGTACCAAACTTTGGAATTGACCCAAACAAAAGAGGCTATTTCGACTGTTGGTAATGAGAAAACTAAAATCGAAAGAGAGTTTGCTTATTTAGATCAGCAAAACAAAGAGACAGAAAAGAGTTTGACTATTGTAAGAGACATCAAGAATACCGGAGTTACACTTGGTGGTCAGGCTGTTTCGCCAACGTCATTTGCAAAAGTATACTGGAATAAGGATACTAAAACGACGTATATTGATGCTGCAGGTTTGCCAAAACCTCCAAAAGGAATGGTGTATCAGGTATGGGCGCTGAAATTAAGTCCTGTATTAACTCCTACCAGCATTGGTTTGTTAAGCGATTTTGAAGGTAACAATCAGAAAATATTTGCTGTAAACCAAACCGTTTCAGCGGAAGCCTTTGGAATTACACTTGAGCCTGCGGGAGGAAGTTTAACTCCGACAATGGAACAGTTGTATACTTTAGGAAAAGTTTAAAAACTAATTTATTACATACTAAACGCATATTAATCAATTTAATATGCGTTTTTTTATTATTTTAGATTGAAAATTAACTATAACCACCAAACAATGAATGGAACTTTACTCTTAAGAATTTCGGTTGCGATTATCCTTCTAACGCATTCCGTATTTGGAATGTTTAACAACGGTATTAATGATTTTGGCAATTTGTATCTGAACCAAATTGGCTTTGCCCCTTTTGGTGTAGCATTAGCCTGGTCCATAAAACTATCGCATGTAGTTGCAGCGGTGCTGCTGTTATTAAATAAATATATAAAATTAGCCGGCTTTGTAACCATACTGGTCCTTATCATGGGTATAATTTTAGTACACTTCCAGGAAGGTTGGTTTGTTGTTGGAGGAGGCAGAAACGGTATGGAATATAATTTTTTACTCATCGTAGTACTTGTCGCTATTATGTATCCGAATGGTTTTAAAAAGAATAATGCTTAGAAATAAAATTGATCCATTCCTTACACTTTCATTATAACTATTAAAATAATGGAGATTACCTGCAAAAACTGCCATCAAATTTATACCGGCCACTATTGTAATAATTGTGGCCAATCTGCTGAAACTCATTTAATAAATTGGCATTTTTTATGGCATGATATCCAGCATGGATTACTTCATTTTGATAAAGGTATTCTTTACACGGTCAAACAATTGTTTACAAGACCGGGACATAGTATCCGTGAATTTATTGAAGGTAAACGTGTAAGACATTTTAAACCCCTTTCGTTAGTCGTTGTTTTGGCAACGTTATATGGGGTTTTGTACCATTTCTTCCACGTTGACTTAGTTCAAACTGATTCCGATAATCCCTTAGATTTAGTTAAGTTTAATGAATGGGTTTCTACTCATTTCTCCTGGGTTACCATTGCCTCCATTCCGCTTTTTACGATCGGAACTTACATCTGTTTTAGAAATCAAGGCCGCAATTTTGTGGAGTATTTTGTATTGAATACTTTCAAAGCGTCTCAAAAATTAGTTATTGGAATTCTATTATTTCCATTAGCCTATTTTTTTAGTGAAACTCCACAAATTAAAACCGTCACCGTTATTTTGTATGCTATTGATCTCGTTTTGATTCTATGGACCAACATGCAATTCTTTAATAAATTATCCAAAACAAAAGTCTTCTTTTTGTCTCTTCTAAGTCATCTCATTTTTCTATTTCTATTCTTTCTGATTGCAGCTCTTGTTCTGTGGATAACGGGAAATTTATAGGTGAGAAGTTTTCTATTCTATATTTAGCTACGATTTACAAGTTGCTCCGTCTTTTTTTTCGCAATTTTGTCATACTGAGGAACGAAGTATCTTCACGAGTAATTCCGTAAAGTAAAGCGCAACGGTATGGATTCAGCAAACGTAGATCCTTCGTTCCTCAGGATGACAAACTGT